>DAHWNE010000036.1 GCA_027340195.1 Acetobacteraceae bacterium
CACCATGCAGCCGATGGTGTCGGCGTGCACCACCAGTGCCCGCTCGGTGGTCGCCGACGTGCCGGGGAGTTCCGCGGTGAGCGCCCCGCGGCGGGTCAAAGAGAATGGCACGCCGAAGTCGTCGAAAATGTCACCGATCAACTGCATCACCGCGTCCGTGCGTCCGGACGGGCTCGGCGTCTGCAGCAGCGCGAGCAGCGTGTCGATCATCCACGTGCGGTCGGCCTCGGCCATGGCCGCGGGTTGGCGCACCGGAGTCTCCTTCGGGATGTTGTGGAACCGCGTTCAACCTACCCGGCCGGCCACGCCGCGCCCCGGGCGACCGGCACCGCGGTTACGCTATTCGGAATCCGGTCCAGGTCGCGCGTGAGGAGCCCGCCATGAAAGCAGATGACGCGAAGGGACACGAGGCAGAAGACATCCGGCGGCTCCGCGAGTTCGCCGCGTTCGACAAGTTCTCGGACCATGAGCTGGATCGCCTGGTCCGCGTGGCGCATCACACGTCACGGTCCAAGCCGTGGCCGCTGATTCGTGAGCAGACCCCGTCGGAGGACTGCTACATCCTGCTCAGCGGCGAAGTGGGCGTCTACGTCGGCCAGGACCGCGTCGCCGTCCTGGGCCCCGGCGAGGTGATCGGCGAATCCGCGCTCCGCCGCGGCAAACTGCGTTCCGCGACGGTCACCACGATGGGGCCGGCCGAGGTGTTGAGCATCGAGCGCGACGATCTCGCGCGCTTGCTCGACGAGATACCCGCGCTGCGGGAAACCATGGCCACCGTCGCCGCGAATCACACGCCCGTGGATGCCCCGGCGAAGCCAAAAGCCGCACGCACGCTGAACGTCTCCGTGCCGGCTGACCTGGCCGAGCGGTTCGAGCAAGCCACCACCACCGCCGGCATTCGGGCTGCGGCCGCGCTCGAGGATGCGCTCACCCAGTGGATCGACCGAAACGGCAGCGCTTAGCCGATCCGCCGTGATCGGCCGCCGGTTCTGCGGCTGCGCGGCGTCACCGGATAGCGTCACCGGATAGCTTGATCGGGCAGATGGATCAGCGCCTGCACGCCGAACTGGCCCGCGTCCGCGACGGCGGCGGCGCGGCCGCGCGCCATGCCGAGATCGCTCTGGGCGACGGCCCCGTGAGGCAGCGCCTGAGCTCGTCGATCGTTGCGTTGGCCGGGCACCGCGGTCCGCGGAGCAGCATCTGCCCGTCGGATGCCGCCCGGGCGGTCGGCGGCGAGAACTGGCGCGACCTGATGTCCGATGCCCACGAGGCCGCGCGCGAGCTGGCGAAGAACGGGAGCGTCGAGATCACGCAGGGCGGTTCCGTGGTGGACCCCGACGGCCAGTGGCGCGGCCCGATCCGAATCCGGATCGCCGCCCGCTGACCGCCGCAGGCCGCCCCGGATCCTGTGAGGGCGAGGCGGAGCCTATGCGGTGGTTTCCCGGTTGGAAATGAGGTCGGCGAGGGCAAGGATCCGCTGCGCGTTGCGGACGTGCAGGTGCTCGATCATTCGACCATCGACGGTGATGACGCTGGTACCCCCGGCCTCCGCCTCGTGGTAGGCCGCGACGATCCTGCGGGCGTCGGCAAGCTCCTGTCGGGAGGGGCCGAACACCTCGTTTGCCGGGGCGATCTGGGAAGGGTGGATCAGGGTCTTGCCGTCGAAGCCCATCTCGCGCCCCTGGCGCGCCTCGGCGAGGAAGCCGGCCTCGTCGGTGATGTCGTTGAACACCCCGTCCAGGACGTCCTTCCCGGCGGCCCGCGCCCCCAACACGGCCAGCGACAACGCCGCCACGACGGGTGCGCGTCCGGGCACGTGCAGCGCGTGCAGATCGTTCACGAGGTCGTTGGTGCCGATCACCAGCACCGCCAGCCGCTCGATGGCCGAGGCGATCTCTTCGGCGCGCAGGAAGGACCCGGGCGTCTCGATCATGACCCACAGCCGCAACGACGGCGGCGCGCCCAGCCTGTCGAGCGCCGCGGCCAGCGCGCGAACCTGTTCGCCGCTCTCGATTTTCGGCACCAGCACGCCGTGCGCGGGCGCTCCCGCGACCGCGGCCAGGTCGTCGTCGTGCCAGTCGGTGCCCGGGCCGTTGACGCGCACCACGATCTCGCGGGGTTGGTAGCCGCCCGACGAGATTGCCGCGCACACCCGCGCCCGCGAATCGGCCTTGGCGTCGGGGCCGACGGCGTCCTCGAGGTCGAAGATCACCACGTCGGCCGGCAGCTTC
>DAHWNE010000042.1 GCA_027340195.1 Acetobacteraceae bacterium
CACGGCGCCAGGCGGCGATGCGTTCGCGCAGCGGAACCGCCCCGGCGCGCGGTGGCGGTTCCGCGCTCGCCACCGGCTCGGAGACCAGGCGGGCGATGGAGTCGTCCTCGCTGGAACGCGGCATCTGGATATCCACTCCTCAATTCGAACGATCCCGGATCGAGCCCGGGTGCGAGACCGCCCACGCTGCGACGGCGAGCGCACAGGATAATCCCGCCCCACCGGACCCGACGAGGCCGCCCCCCAGCCTCGGACCAAGCCATCCGATCCCCCTTGCGCACCGCCCCCCTCGGCCGCACCCTTCGCGCAACCAGGACGCCCGCCATGCCGCCCCCGCCCGCCGTCGCCCCATCCCGCGCCCGCCTGCGCCCGCCCCTCCACCGGGCGCCCGACATCTCCGACCCCGCCTTTGCCGCCGAGGCGCATCGCCAGTCCGCCCTCGCCGCCGCCGCGCCACGGGAAGCGGAAGATCAGGCGTTCGTGGACGCCATCTCGGCGTGGCCGAATGCGTGCGACGCGGCGACCCGCGCCCGGCCGACCCGGCTCGCCGCACCCGTGCCATGATCGTCTTCCTCGGCATCGCCGCCGCGCGGGAGCCCCGCCCATGACCCATCCGCTTCGCAACCAGGCCGCCGTGATCGGCGTCGGCACCACCGCCTACGGCAATTTCCCCCATACCGACGAATACGGCCTCGCCGCCGAAGCCTTCCGCAATGCCCTGGCCGACGGCGGCATCGCCAAGCACCAGATCGACGGGCTGGTGACTTGCCGCATCCCCAGCTACGTGCGGATGGGCGAAATCCTCGGCCTCGACCCCGCCTGGAGCCTGACCCTGCCGCCCCATGGCCGCATGTCCGGTATCGGCATCATCGAGGCCGCGCTCGCCATCGCCGCCGGCCAGGCCAGCACGGTGGCGCTGCTGTATGCCAACATCGGTCGCTCCCGCCGCGTGAACTACGGCGGGGAGGAAAGCCCGAACATCTGGGACCCCTGGGGCTTCACCTCGCCCGGCGCCGCGCACGCGCTGATGTTTCGTCGCCATATGGAGCTCTACGGCACCACCACAAGGCAGCTGGCCGAAGTCTCGGTCGCCTTCCGCCGCCATGCCGGCCTGACGCCGGGCGCGGTGATGCGCACCCCCATCACCATCGAGGATCACGAGACCGCCCGCTTCATCACCGAACCCTTACGCCTGCTGGATTACTGCCTCATCAACGACGGCGCCGTCTGCCTGATCGTCACCAAGGCGGACCGTGCCCGCGACCACGCCCAGCCCCCGGTAATGGTCAGCGGCTTCGGCGCGCGCGATCGCTTCCGAAGCGCGTCGATCCCCAATTTCGACCTCGAGTTCTGGCACGACGCGGTGGCCGAAGCCGGCCGGCAGGCGCGCGAGATGGCCGGCGTCGATCGCACCGATATCGACGCGCTGATGGCCTATGACAATTTCAGCCCCACCGTGCTGTTCAGCCTCGAGGGCCTGGGCTTCTGCCCGCGCGGCGAGGCCGGGCGCTTCGTCGAGGGCGGCACCATCGGCCTCGGCGGCGCGCTGCCGATGAACACCGACGGCGGGCACCTGTCCAATTCCTACATGCAGGGCTGGGCGCTGAACGTGGAGGCGGTGCGCCAGCTGCGCGGCGGCAACGGCGCCCGCCAGGTCAAGGACGCGCGGGTGATCCAGTATGTCCAGGCCACCCCCTGCACCCGTTCCATCATCTACACGCGCGGATAGCCCCATGAGTTACGCGAAACCGCTGCCCAAGCCCGATCCGCTGATGGCCCCGTTCTGGGACGGCGCGCGCGCCGGCCGGCTGCTGGTGCAGACCTGCCGGGCCTGCAACGACGCGCATTTCCCGCCCGGGCCGGTCTGCCCCGCCTGCCTCTCGCCCGATCAGGAATGGAAGGAAACCGCCGGCCCGCCGACCCTGCAATCCTGGGTCCGGTTCCATCGCGCCTATTGGGACGGGTTCCGCGACGATCGGCCGTACCCGGTCTGCCTGGTACAGCTGGCCGAGGGGCCGCTGCTGGTCAGCAACCTGGTCGGCGATGCCGCCGGCGCCCGGCTCGGCGCGGAACTGCGCGTGGTGTTCGACGCCGTGACGCCGGAGGTCACGCTGCCGAAATTCGCCCTGGCCTGAAGTCATCTCGGCCTGACCTTACCCCGGCCGGACCAGATCGCGCAGCCGCCGCCGTCCGGGCGGCACCGCCGGGGCGGATGGCGCGCCGGCCCGGATCTCCGCCTGCAACGCGGCCCGTGTCTCGTGGATCGACACGATCACCGGCCCCATCGGCACCCCGAGCTCGGTCAGCACCGCCTCGGCCAGTTGCAGGCTCGCCTCGATCGTCTCCGGCACCGCGTTGCTCGCCCCGGCCCGGTAGAGCCGCCCCGCCTGCGCCGCATCGCGCGCCCGCGCCACCACCCGCAGCTCGGGGCTTTCCCCCCGCGCCGCCGCCACCACCGCCTCCACCGCCGCCGGCTGGTCCATCGTCACCACCAGCGCGCCGGCGGTGGCGATGCCGACGCCGCGCAGCAAGGTCACCTGCGCGGCATCGCCGTACCACACCGGGCGGTGCTCGCGCCGGGCCCGCGCGACGGTTTCGATATCGTGATCCAGCGCCAGCCAGCGCACGCCGTGCCGGTCCAGCAGCGCGCCGACCATCCGCCCCATCCGCCCGTAGCCGGCCAGAATCACCCGCGGCGCCTCGCCGGCCGGGGCCAGCAGCGCCGGGTCCACCGCCGCCGGCGCCAGCAGCAACCCGGCCAGGGCGGCGCTGCGCGCGGGCAGCCCCAGGCCGCGCCCGGCCAGCGCCACCACCGCGAATTTCACCGCCACCATGCCGACCAGCGCGCCGGCCACCACCAAGGGATGCGCCGCCACCAGATCGAGGTTCAGCCCCATCCCCACCGAGATCAGGAACACCCCCACCGCCAGCCCCTTGAACGGCTCGATGGTCGCCTCCACCGCGCGCCGGTATTCGGTGCCGGCCAGCAGCAGCCCGCCCAGCAGCGCCCCCAGCGCCATCGAAAGCCCCGCCGCCGCGGCCGACAGCGCGGCGCCGATCACCACGAAC
>DAHWNE010000051.1 GCA_027340195.1 Acetobacteraceae bacterium
AGGCGGTGGCAACCCGCTCGCGATCGTCGGGGTGGGTGATCTCGACGAAATCCATGTCCCGAAGCGTCTCGGCTCGGTGGCCCAGCACCGCCTCGGCGGAGGGGGAGACATAGGCGCGGGTACGATCGGGCCGCACCCGGACGATCATGTCCCCCGCCTGGGCGGCGATCCGGGCGTAGGTCTGGGCGTGCGCCCGCGCCTCCATCACCGCGTCCTGCCAGGCGGAGACGTCGCGCAGGCGGCACAGCAGCCCGCCGCGGGCCCGGTCCGCCGACACCAGCAGGTCCACCGGGCGGAGGCTTCCATCTTGCAGGCGCAGGTGGAACGGAGCGGCGGGCGGCGCGGGCGCGCCCGGCCCGGCGGCCAGCAGGGCGGCCAGCCGAGGCGTTTCATCCGATTGGAAGAGGCTGGTGAGCGGGCGGCCGGTCAAGTGGCGCGGGGGGATGCCGAAGACCGGGCGGGCGACGTCGCGGATATGTCCCGACCGGTCCAACGGCAGCACCGGGTCCGGCCCGGTCTCGTCGAGCCGGGCGAGTTCGCGGTCCCGGAGATGGAGGCGCCAGCCGAGCCAGGCGATCAGGGTGGCGGCGGCCAGCAACAAGGCGGCGGAGCGGCCGGCGGGGGCCAGCGGGGCGCTGGCGGCGGCGAGCGCAATGAGCACCGCGAGCCCGGTGATGGCGCCGAGGGCACGCGAGGGCATCGAGGCCGGCTGGATGGGGACATCTTCCGATTGCACAACCCGGAGTTGATACTCGCGCAGGTTGCGAAACCGTTAACAAAATCCGAATCGCCGCCCGCCCCGGATGGGGCGGGCGACGGGACGGGTCAGACGCGCTTGAGGTTGACCGCGGCGAACTTGCCCTGCTGACCGCGCTCGAGGTCGAAGCCGACCTTCTGGCCCTCGTTCAGGGTGCCGATGCCGGACCGCTCGACCGCCGAGATATGGACGAACACGTCCTTGCCGCCATCATCCGGCTGGATGAAGCCGTAGCCCTTCTGGCCGTTGAACCACTTGACCGTGCCGGTTGCCATTGCCACCGATTCTCCGAATTCTTGGCGACCCGCACTGTGCGGGCCGATACTTACTTTCCTTTGCGGGGAACCGAGTTGGCCGGCCGAGGCCGGCAAGGCACGCGAAGCCCGTCCGAAAAGCGCCAATCCTGCCTCTATACGCCCTCCCCGCCGGCTTGAACAGGGGAAATCCTCCGCGCCGGCGATGACGCTTCCGGGAGGCGGCGGACGCGAACTTCTTCTCCCGACCGATCGCCATGGACGATTATTTGCCATGAACGACGATTGAAGCAGCACGCCCCCCTCCGCCGCGCCTTGCCACGAGGGGCGGACCGCCCCACAACCGTCACAAACGGAGGGCGCGCACGCGATGACCACCCCACGAACCACCGGCATCGCCAATCCGGTGGAACATATCGATCCCTCGCCCGCGGTCAGCGACGCGGTCAAGCCGACCACCTGCTACATGTGCGCCTGCCGCTGCGGCATCCGCGTGCATCTGAAGGACGGCCGGATCCGCTACATCGAGGGCAACCCCGACCACCCGGTCAACAAGGGCGTGATCTGCGCCAAGGGATCGGCCGGGATCATGCAGCACTACTCGCCGGCCCGGCTGTCCAAGCCGCTGCTGCGCACCGGCGAGCGCGGCGCCGGCGATTTCAAGGAGATCGAGTGGGAGGAGGCGCTGGGCCTCGCCACCACTTGGCTCGGGCGCATCCGCGAGACCGACCCGAAGCGGCTCGCGTTCTTCACCGGGCGCGATCAGAGCCAGTCCTTCACCGGCTGGTGGGCCAAGCAGTTCGGCACCCCCAATTTCGCCGCCCATGGCGGGTTCTGCTCGGTCAACATGGCCGCCGCCGGGTTGTATTCGGTCGGCGGCAGCTTCTGGGAGTTCGGCGAGCCCGACTGGCACAACGCCAAGTATTTCCTGATGTTCGGGGTCGCCGAGGATCACGATTCCAACCCGATCAAGACCGGCCTCGCCGCGCTGAAGGCGCGTGGGGCGAAATATGTCGCGGTGAACCCGGTGCAGACCGGCTACGCCGCCATCGCCGACGAGGTGGTGCCGATCCGCCCCGGCACCGACGGGCTGTTCGTGCTCGCCCTGGTCCACGAGCTGCTTCGCAACGACCACATCGATCTCGAGTTCCTGGTGCGCTACACCAACGCCGCCTGGCTGGTGATCCAGGCGCCGGGCACCGCGGAGCACGGGCTGTTCGCCCGCGACGCCGCCGGCGCGCCGCTGGCCTGGGACCGCGAGCGCAACGCGGCGATCGACGCCGCCACCGCCGGAATGCAGCCCGCGGTGGTGGGCGATTACCTGCTCCCCGACGGCCGCACCGCAAAACCGGTGTTTCACCTTCTGGCGGAACGCTATCTCGACGGCGCCTACGCGCCGGAGGCGGTGGCCGACCGCTGCGGCATCCCGGCCGAGACCATCCGGCGCATCGCCGGCGAAATCGCCGATGTCGCGTTCAACCAGGCGATCGACCTGCCGCAGCCCTGGACCGATACCGCGGGCCGCCGGCACGAGACCATGCGCGGGCGGCCGGTGGCGATGCACGCCATGCGCGGCATCTCGGCCCATTCCAACGGCTTCCAGACCTGCCGCGCGATCCATCTGTTGCAGATGCTGCTGGGCGCGATCGATACCCCCGGCTCGTGGCGCTACAAATCGCCGTTCCCGCGCCCGATCCCGCCTGGCGCCGCGCCGGTGGGCAAGGGGGCGAAGCCGAACACCGCCCTGCCCGGCATGGCGCTGGGCTTCCCGCGCGGGCCGGAGGATTTGCTGCTCGAGGACGACGGCACCGCGGTGCGCATCGACAAGGCGTTCACCTGGGAAGCGCCGATGGCGCTGCACGGGATGATGCACACCGTCATCGCCAACGCCCACGCCGGGGATCCCTACCGGATCGACACCCTGTTCATGTACATGGCCAACATGGCCTGGAACTCGGCGATGAACCCGGCCGACACGGCGCGGATGCTGACCGACAAGGACCCGGCCACCGGCGAGTACGTGATCCCGCACGTCATCTATGCCGACGCCTACGCGTCCGAGATGGTCGCCTACGCCGATCTGGTGTTCCCCGACACCACCTATCTGGAACGCTGGGACTGCGTCTCGCTGCTGGACCGGCCGATCGGCAGCCCGGAGGGCCCGGCCGATTCCATCCGCCAGCCGATCCTGCCGCCCGACCGCGACGTGCGCGCGTTCCAGAGCGTGCTGATCGATCTCGGCGCGCGCCTGAAACTCCCCGGGTTCGTGACCGAGACCGGAGCGCCGCTCTACCGCGACTACGCCGATTACATCGTCAACCACCAGCGCTCCCCCGGGGTCGGCCCGCTGGCCGGGTTCCGCGGCGCCGACGGCAGCAAATCCGGTGTCGGCGAACCCAACCCCGACCAGCTGCAACGCTACGTGGCCAACGGCGCCTTCTGGTCGCACCACCACCCGCCGGAAGCGCTGTATTACAAGCACGCCAACGCCGCCTATCTGGCGGAGGCCAAGGCGCTCGGGCTGATCGGTTCCACCGCGCAGATCGTGCTGCAACTCTACTCGGAGCCGGTGCAGCGGTTCCGGCTGGCCGCCGAGGGGCATGGCCCGATCCAGCCGCCCGCCGCCGACCGGGGCCGCATCCTGGCCGCGTTCGACCCGCTGCCGATCTGGTACCCGCCGCTCGATCACGCGCATGGGCCGGATTCCGCTTATCCGCTGCGCGCGGTCACGCAGCGGCCGGCGGCGATGTACCATTCCTGGCACTCGCAGAACGCCTGGCTGCGCCAGATCTACGGCGCCAACCGGCTCTATATCAGCCGTGTCACCGCCGCCGCACTCGGCATCGCCGAGGATGACTGGGTGTGGGTGATCTCCCGCCACGGCCGGGTGAAGGGCCAGGCGCGGCTGATGGAAGGACTGAACCCCGATACGGTGTGGACCTGGAACGCCATCGGCAAGCGCGCCGGCGCCTGGGGGCTCACCGACGATGCCCCGGAATCGACTCGCGGCTTCCTGCTCAACCAGGTCATCACCGAGTTCCTGCCGGAGGACGCCGGCGGCACCCGCCATGCCAACGCCGACCCGGTGACGGGCCAGGCAGCGTGGTACGACCTGCGCGTGCGGGTGGAGAAAGCCGACGGCCCGCCCGAGACCATGCCGCGCCCGTCCGCGCTGCGCCGGCCCCCGCACATGCGCCCGGGGCC
>DAHWNE010000057.1 GCA_027340195.1 Acetobacteraceae bacterium
GAGGTCGGCTTGTCGCGCGGCTTCGGTGATGGCGGCGGCGATGTGGGGCAGGGTGGAGCTGGCGTCGTGGCGGGGCACGAAGATGGCGGGGCCGCAGGCGAGGGTTCCGCGGGCGAAGGGGAGGGGGACGATCATGCGGTCCCAGGTTTTGGCGCGGCGGTGGCGGGTGGTTTGGGCGGAGATGGGCAGGATGGGGCGACCGGTGAGGGCGGCGAGGGCGGCGACGCCGGGCGCGGTGGAGAAGGCGGGGCCGCGCGGGCCGTCGGGAACGATGCTGACGATATGTCCTGGGCCGAGGTTGTCGCGGGCGGCTTTCAGCCCCGCCACGGCGCGGCGGTTGGAGGAGCCGGAGATGCTTTCCATTCCGAACGGGCGCAGGATATCGGCGATCAGCTGGCCGTCGCGGTGGGGGCTGACCAGCAGGTGGATGCGGATGCTGCCGGGTGGGATCTGGGCGATCCAGTGCAGCCAGAATGCCGGCATCACCGCCAGGCGTTCGTGCCAGAAGGCGACGATCACGTTCGCCTCGCGCAGGTAGGGGGCGAGGTTTTCGCCGCCGACCATGGTCCAGCGCGTGGTTCGCATCACGAAGCGGAGGTAGAGCGAGATCAGGCGCGCGAGCCAGCGCGGCGCCCGCTCGGGGCGCAGCTTGATTTTCATGGCGGCATGGTCAGGGGCGCGGGCGCGTGCATACTACCCCCGACATAACGGGAGGCGGCGATGGCGGCCAGGGTGATGCCGGTGGCGATCGTGTGCGACACCTTCGGGACGGTGGTGGACTGGCGGTCGAGCCTGATCGCGGAGCTGACCGCGTTCGGCCAGGCGCGCGGGATCGCGGCCGACTGGGCCGGGTTGGTGGATGCCTGGCGGGCGGCCTATCACCCCTCGATGCAGCGGGTGCGGGAGGGGGCGGTGGGCTGGACGCGGCTCGACGACCTGCATCGCGCCTCGCTGGACCGGCTGGTGGCGGAGTTCGGAATTGCCGGCCTGACCGAGGCGGATCTGGCGCATATCAACCGCGGCTGGCATCGGCTGCGGCCGTGGCCGGACGCGGTGGCGGGGCTGGCGCGGCTGAAGCGGCGGTTCATCATCGGTCCGTTGTCGAACGGCAATGTTTCGCTGCTGACCAACATGGCGAAGCACGCGGGCCTGCCGTGGGACATGGTGTTCGGTTCGGATCTGTTCGGCCATTACAAGCCGGACCCCGAGACCTATCTGGGGGTGGCGCGGCTGCTGGACCTGGCGCCCGGGCAGGTGATGATGGCGGCGGCGCATAACGGCGATCTGGCGGCGGCGCGGGGGTGCGGGCTGATGACCGCGTTTTTTCCGCGGCCCACCGAGTATGGGCCGCATCAGAAGCGCGACTACGCGGCCGATCAGGCGTGGGACGTGGTGGCGGCGGATATCGAGGATCTGGCGACGCAGCTGGGGGTGTAGCGGCGGCGGGGCTCTGGTGGAGCCAAGGGGAGTCGAACCCCTGACCTCCTGAATGCCATTCAGGCGCTCTCCCAACTGAGCTATGGCCCCGTCCAGGCGGGAGCCGGCATATACAGGCCCCCCCGCCCCCGATCAATCCCCCATGCCCACCCCGCTGCTCATCCTCAATCCGGAACGAATTGCCACCACCAACGCCTGGGCGTTCCTGCGCGCGCTCACCCCGCTGACACGCCCCGCGCCCGTCGGCTGGGCGGCGCTGGCGGCGATCGTCGCGGCCGACCCCGCCGCCGCCCGGGCCCGCTTCGACGCCCTCGCCGGACCGGGCCCCGCCGCGCGCGCCGATCTGCTGCTGTGGGCCGATTTCCGCCCCGCCGACGCGGTGCTGGTGGCCGGCACACGCCCCGACCCCTGGGCCGCCGCGCGCGCCGACATCGCCCGCTTCGCCGCCACCGAGGCCGACCCGCTCGCCGAAGCCGCCGCCTTCGCCGCCAGCGTGCTGATCCTGCCCGCCGCGACGCTGGAACGTTTGGCCGCACCCCGGCCGCGGCGGGATGCGCTGCCCGCGCTGCGCAGCCTGATCCTCACCGGCGGGCCGGCCTCCCCAGCGGCGCGGGCCCGGGCGCTGGCCTGGATCAAGCCGGACCTGCTGCTGCTGGCCCGCGCCGGCAATCGGTTCTGGGGCACCCCGCTCGATCCGGTGCTGGATGCGCCGCGGGCTATCGGGCCGCTGTTTCCGCCCGTGCGATGACCTGGCGGAACAGCGCCAGCTGGCCCTCGGTGGTCGGCTCCCAGCCGAAGCCCTCGGCATAGGCGCGGGTGGCGGCGCGGTCCGGCATGTCGGCGGCGAGCGCGCGCACCCCCTCGGCGATGGCGGATGGCGCGCGGGCCACGATCCGCCCGGCCGCCGGCGCGCGTACCACCTCCGGGTTGCCCCAGATGTCGGAGGCCACCACCGGCGTGCCGCAGGCCATCGCTTCCAGCAGCACATTGGCCCAGCCCTCGCGCGAGGAGGCCAGCACCAGCAGATCGGCGGCGCCGTAGATCGCCGGCAGGGCCGCGTGCGGGCGAGCTCCCAGCAGCCGCACCCGTCCGGCCACCGAGGGCGCCGCCGCCAGGGCTTCCAGCCGCCCGCGCTCCGGCCCCTCGCCCAGGATCAGCAGCGACCAGCCGGGGAGATCGGCCAGCGCGGCGATCGCCAGGTCGTGGCCCTTGCGTTCGATCAGATGGCCCACCGAAAGCAGGGTGGGCCCTTCGAGGCCCAGCGCGGCGCGGGCGGCGGCGCGGTCCGCAGGCAGGCGGAACAGGTCCAGATCGACCCCGTTGCGCAGCACCGTCACCTTCGCCGCCGGCGCCCCGAGGTCCACCAGCGCCGCCTTCAGCGCCGCCGAGACCGCGATCAGCCCGGCGGCGCCCGCGATCGCGCCCTGGATCATCCGCCGCGGCAGGGCGTGGCGGGGGATCAGGTTCACATCGGTCCCCCGCGCCGTCATCACCACCGGCAGCCCCAGCGCCCGGCCGAGCCAGACCGCCGCCACCCCGTCCGGGTACAGATAATGGGCGTCGATCGCCTGCGCGCCGAACCCGCGCGCCAGCCGCCGTGCCGCCGGCAAGGTCGCGCGATAGAGCAGCCAAGGCGCCAGGGTCATCCCGACCTTCGGGATCACCGGAAACCGCGGATGCGCGACCTCCAGCCCGTGCCTTGTTTCCGCCCGCGGCGCCCGCGCATGGACCGCCCAGGCGCCGAACCGGGGCGAGGCGGAGGGAAACCACGGCACCGGCGCCAGCACCCGCAGCTCCGCCTGCCCGCTGGCGGCCAGCTGGCGCAGGCGGTTCTCGACGAACACGCCATGCGTCGGCCGGGCGGCGTTGGGATAGAGGGTGCTGAAACTCAGCAGCCGGATCGGTGCGCTCACGACCCCTTGGTCAGCTTGGTCAGCAGCGCCGTCGCGTCCGCCTTCTCGTGGAATTGCGCTTTCGAGGCCACCACTTGGCGCAGCAGCGGGATCGCCGCCTGATGATCGCCGGTATCGTTCAGCGCCACCGCGAAATGATAGGCGATGCGCGGATCGGGCGAGCCGGCATGGGCCTGGCGCAGCAGGATCACGCCGCGGGCCGGGTTGCCGTCGTTGACCAGGATCCAGCCGAGCGTATCGGCGGTCTCGGCGCCGGGGGCGAGGGTATAGGCCTGCTCGGCGTAGCTCCGCGCCTCCTTCGTTTCGCCCAGCTTCTGATCGATCCAGGCGAGGTTGTTCAGGGTCGGCCCGTCATGCGGCGCCTTGGCCAGGATCTGGGTCAGATAGAGCTTGGCCTCGGCGTAATCCTTGCGGGCGATATCGATGCCGGAGAGCAGCCGCATCGCGTTCACGTCGCCAGGGTGGGTCTTGAGCCAGGATTTGAGCTCGTCCGCCGCCTTGGCCGGCTGGCCCTCGCGCTCATAGACCCCGGCGATCCGCGCCGCCAGCAGCAGCGACGGTGCGATCGAGAAGGACTCGCGGTATTCCTTGAGCGCTCGCTGCGGCTGGTTGGCCGCCATCGCCACGTCGCCGGTCAGCGCCTGCAAGGCGGCGAAGCCCTGGTCCTGGTCGCGCAGGGTGCGCGCGGTGGCGATCGCCGCGTCCAGGTTCTTCGCCTTCAGGTCGATCAGCGCGTAGTCGAGATAGAGCTGGTAGTCGTTCGGGCTGAGGCCGATCCCGGCCTTGATGAGGTCGCGCGCGGTCGCGTAGTCGCCATCCTTGATCTTGAGCGCGGCCAGCTCGCGCCGCGCGACCAGCGCGTGCGGCTCGGCGGCCAGCAGCGCGGTGAGCGTGGTCTCGGCCGCCTTTTCGTCATGCGCGGCGAGCTGTGCCGCGGCCTGCAAGCCCAGCAGCGCCGGGCCCGGCAGCGCCGCCGGCGACATCTCGCGCACCAGGGCCTGCGCCTTGCCCGGCTGATGGTCCTGAATGTAAAGATCTCCCAGCCGGAGCACCAGCGGTATGGATTTCGGTTCCGCATGGTGGGCCGCTTCCAGCAACCGGATCGCCCCCGGCAGATCGCCGGCGCCGACGCGGGCATTCACCAGCAGGG
>DAHWNE010000059.1 GCA_027340195.1 Acetobacteraceae bacterium
GCGGATCCAGATCGAACCGCACCTCTCGCCCACCGCCGCCGGCGCCGCCGAATGGGTGCCGATCAAGCCCAAGACCGACGCCGCCTTCTTGCTCGCGCTGGTCCACGCGCTGCTGTTCGAGGCCCCGCGCGCGCGGCTGGACCTGCCGTTCCTGCGCGCGCGCACCGCGTCTCCCTACCTGATCGGCCCGGACGGGCTCTATCTGCGCGATCCCGACACCGGCGCGCCGCTGCTGTGGGATGAAACCACCGCCCGCGCGGTGGCGCACGATACCGCCGCCGCGCGCCCGGCGCTGGAAGGCATTTTCACCGTCCCCGCCGCCATCACCCGCGGCCCGGACGGAGAGATCACGAGTTGGCGCGACGTTTCCGCCCGCACCGCCTTCACCGTGATGGCCGAGACGCTGCAACCCTGCACGCCCGACTGGGCCGGCGCGATCTGCGATATCCCGCCCGCCACCATCCGCCGCATCGCCACGGAATACCTGGACCACGCCTGCGTGGGCGAGACCATCACCATCGACGGGCAGTCCCTGCCGTTCCGTCCGGTCGCCGTCACCCTGGGCAAGACCGTCAACAATGGCTGGGGCGCCTATGAATGCTGCTGGGCGCGCACCATGCTGGCGGTGCTGGTGGGCGCGCTCGAAGTTCCGGGCGGCACGCTCGGCACCACGGTGCGGCTCAACAAGCCACACGAGAACCGCCTCGCCAGCGTCACCCCGGGCGAGGACGGGTTCATGGCGGCGCATTTCAACGCCACCGACCGCCAGGACTGGGCGGCGCGGCCCACCGGGCGCAACGCCCATCGCAGCCTGGTGCCGATCGTCGGCAACTCGCCCTGGGCGCAGGCCCTGGGGCCCACGCATCTGGCTTGGATGTTCGCCGAGGACCCCCCGGCCGAATGGCCGGACCCGCCGCCGCCCGAACTCTGGTTCGCCTTCCGCACCAACCCCGCGATCTCGTTCTGGGATACCGCGCGCATCACCCGCGCCATGGCACGGATGAAGTTCATCGTCGCCTTCGCCTACACGATGGACGAAACCAACCACATGGCCGACATCCTGCTGCCGGATGCGACCGATCTGGAAAGCACCCAGCTGATCCGCATCGGTGGGACCAAGTATGTCGAGCAGCACTGGGACCACCAGGGTTTCGCGCTGCGCGCCGCGGCAGTAGCCCCGCGCGGGCAGGCACGTGATTTCACCTGGATCGCGACCGAACTCGCCCGCCGATCCGGGTTGCTCGAACGCTACAATGCCGCCCTCAACCGCGGCGCGGCCGGTGTCCCACTCAAGGGCGAGGGGTTCGATTTCTCTCTGCCCACCGACCAGGCCCACAGCCCCGAAACGATCTGGAACGCGGTCTGCCAGGCCGCTACCGCCGGGCTTGGCGAGCCGCCGCGCGATCTCGCCTGGTTCCGCGAGCACGGCCATTGCGTGGTGCCCTTCCGCCGCCAGGACTGGTACCTCACCCCCACCATGGAGCGGCTCGGGCTGCGCTACGAGCTTCCCTACCAGGAGCGCCTGCTGCGCGTGGGCCAGGAACTGGGCCGACGGCTGCATGAGCAGGGCATCCGCTGGTGGGATCGCCAGCTCGACGAATACATGCCGATCCCGCAATGGCACGACGTGCCGGCCCGCTGGGAGGCCGCGCTCCGCGCTGCCGGCGCTGATCCGGCTGACTATCCGCTCTGGGGCATCACCACCAAGCTGATGCCCTACACCACCGGCAACAACGCCGGCATCCCGCTGATGGCGGAGGTCGGCGCCAATCTGCGAGGCACCGGCGCGGTGATCGTCAACGCCGCCACCGCTTCCCGGCTCGGCATCGTCAACGGGGACTGGGTGGAGGTCCGCTCGGTGATCGGCGCCACCACCGGGCGCGCCGCGGTGGTGCAGGGCTGCCGGCCGGATACCATCGTCATCCCCGGCCAGTTCGACCATTGGAAGACGCCGGTGGCCAAGGACCTGCATCACGCCTCGCTCAACACCATCACGCCGATCTCGCTCGACCTGACCGACGCCACC
>DAHWNE010000079.1 GCA_027340195.1 Acetobacteraceae bacterium
GGCGGCGCCGGTGCGGGGCATCCCATCGGTGCGCTACGACTTCCAGCTGGCGCGGGAGACGGCCGCCGGCAGCGGGCGGGTGGGGGCGGATCCGAAGCAGGTGATGGCGGCGGAGTAACGGGCGGGGAGCGCGTCATCGCCTCCCCGTCATGGCCTCCCTCGAGGGGCGGAGGGGCGACCAACAGGACTCGCCAAAGCGTTCATCACCGGCTTCCCGTCACGATCTGCCGGAGCAAGAGGAAGGATGGGGCGAGCGATGGGACTCGAACCCACGGCATCCAAGACCACAACCTGGCGCTCTACCAACTGAGCTACGCCCGCCATCCGTCCGCCGCGTTTAGGGCCTTCACGGCGGTGGCGTCAATGCACCGCGATAGGCTTCCGGCATCGCCACGATAGAAAACCGGCATTTCCGGCGGCACCTCCCCGGCCGGTAGATTGCGTCTTGCAGCAATCCAACCCAGGAGGAACCGATGCTGAAAATCACTGGCCTTTTCACCGCCGCCGCGATCGCTCTGGCGCCCGCCGCCTTCGCCCGCACCGCCACCCGCCCGGCGCCGATGTGGCATTCGACGCAGCTGGTGGGCACGCCGGTCTATAATGCCCAGCACCAGAAGATCGGCACCGTCGCCGATGTGCTGGTTTCACCCACCGGGGCGGAGACCGAGGCGGTGCTCAACATCAGCGGCTTCGTCGGCATGAAAAAGGAAATCGCGGTGCCGCTGAACCACCTGATCCCGGGGGCCGGCCACACCATGGCGATGGGACATGCCACCAAGGCCGATCTGATGGCGTTTCCGGACTACCAGGACGTCGGCGGCGACGGCTGAACGCATGGGGCTTGATAAGCGCGGGGGGTGGAGGCGCCCCCCCGCTTCGGTCAACCGATCAGGCGGCGCGCAGCGCGGCGGGAAGATCGACGATGGCGCGATCGACCAGCGCCTGATCCTGCGCCGCCGACAGATCCGCCGCGATCACCGCGCGGGCCGCCACGGTGGCGACGTCGGCGGCGATCATGCGGACATCGTCCACCGCCGCCTTCTCGGCCGCAGCGATCCGGTCCAGCGCCATCTGCTCACGCCGCTTCGCCGCGGCTTCCGCTTCGGCCGCGGCGGAGGCCGATAAGCGCATGGCTTCGGCGCGCGCGCCTTCCACCAGGGCCTTGGCATCCGCCAGGGCCCGTTCGCGCTGCGTCTTCGCATCCGCCAGCAGCGCTTCAGCCTCGCGTCGCAGCGCCGCGGCTTCGTCCAGCTCCTTGCGCACCGCCTGGGCACGGGCATCCAGCAATCCCGCCAGCGCCCCCCACAGCTTGCGGCCGAAGAGGATGAAGAACAGGAAAAACGCAATCCCGACCCAGTTGCGGGATTCACCGAAGAAGCCGGGATCGCTCATGCGTGGGACTCCACGATGCCGCGAGCGGCCAGCGCCGCGGCCACTTCCTGGTCGATCCGCCCGGGCGGGGCCGGGGCGCCGGTCAGGCGGGCGACCACAGTCGCCGCGGTCTCCCCGGCCACCTGCCGGAGGGCGCCGAGCGCGGCGGCGCGGGCGGCGCTGATCTGCTGTTCGGCCTGCGCCAGCTGGGCTTCCAGCCGCGCGTTCAGCGCGGCACTGCGGGTCGCCTCGTCGGCCTTGGCGGCCTCCACGGCGGCGGAGATGGCGGTCTGGGCTTCGGACCGTGCTGCGGCGATGGCGGCGGTGACCTCGGCGGCGGCCGCATCGGCCGTGGCCTTGGCGGCCCGCGCCGCGTCCAGGTCGGCGGCGATATGCGCCGCCCGGTCTTCCAGGACGGTGGCCACCCGCGGCAGACCCCATTTCCAGGCCAGCAGCAGGAACACCACGAAGATGCCGGCCCCCCACCAGACCTGGTCGAGGGTCAGCGGGTTGTTGAAAGCCAGCTGCGGCATCCCGTTTGCCAGGGCCGGCACCGGCGCCAGCAGGGCCAGCAGGACCAGGGATGCTGGGAAGCGACGCATCGCACTCTCCGGGCGGCGGTCGGGAACGGCCCGACCGGGCGCGATCAGACGAACAGAATGATGAAGGCGATCACCAGCGCGTAGAGCGCCACCGCCTCGGTCAGTGCGAAACCCAGAATGGCGAGGCCAAACACCCGTTCCCGCGATGCCGGGTTACGCGCCACGCTGGAGACCAGCGAGGCGAAGATGTTGCCGATGCCGACCCCCACTCCGGAGAGCGCGATCACGGCGAGACCGGCGCCGATTTCCTTGGCGGAAGCGAGATCCATCAGTCAGTTCCTTTCGATGCGTCCGGCCGTGCCGGCGTGAGGGGGTGGAGGAAAGCCGGCGCTCAGTGCAGATGCACCGCGTCGTGCAGGTAGATGCAAGTGAGGATGGCGAACACATAGGCCTGGAGCACCGCCACCAGCAGCTCGAAGCCGATCAGGACGGTGTTCACGCCGAGCGCGAGACCGGCGGGCAGCAGCCCCAGCAGCCCGGCGCCGCCCAGCATGATGACGAAGGCGCCGAACACTTCCAGCATCACATGCCCGGCCATCATGTTGGCGAACAGACGCACGGAAAGCGAGATCAGGCGCGAAAGGTAGGAGAGGATCTCGATCGGCACCAGCAGCGGCAGCAACAATTTCGGCACGCCTTCGGGAACGAAATAGCTGAAGAAATGCAGCTTGTGGATGGCCAGCCCCACCACGGTGGTGAGCACCACCACCACGATGGTCAGCGCGAGCGTGACCGCAATATGGCTGGTGAAGGTGAAGAAATATGGGAACACGCCCAGCAGGTTGCCGAACAGGATGAACAGGAACAGGGTGAAAACGAAGGGGAAGAAGCGGCGGCCCTCCTCGCCAATCGTCTCGCTGCACATGTTGTACACGAACTCGTAGAGCAACTCGGCCGCGGCCTGAAGGCGCCCCGGCACCATCGCGCGCGGCGCCATGCCGACGCCCAGGATCAGCAGGGTGAGACCCGCGGCCACCGCCATCATCAGCGGCGACTGGCTGAACCCCATCCGGCCGAGCTCGCCGAACATCGGGTGCAGCGCGAACTGGCTGAGCGCGTCGATCTTGCCTGCGGCCAAGGCGATGGTCCTTCTCAGCGCCCCGGGTCGGGGCCGGTCTTGCGGCGATCCGGCCCGGGCGCTTTCGGGTCTGGGGCGAACATGCGCCAGACATTCAGCACGCCGGCCGCGCCCCCCAAGGGGACGAACCCGATCAGGAACCACGGCTTGGTGCCGAAGAGCCGGTCGAGCCCCCAGCCGATCGCGCAGGCCACCAGCAGCGCGGAAACCAAGTCAAGCGCAACCCGGGCCCCAACCGCGAAGGCGGAAGGGTCGGGGGCGCCGGATGGCTCCGGCCGGGTTGGTCTGGGATCCAGTCCCTGCCGTTCGCGGGCGGCCCGGAGGCGTTCGGAGAAGCCCCTGGGGTCGCCCGGTTCCTGTCCCATGTTCGCTCCGGTCAAGTTGCCCTGCCGGAAGGCGGGGGGTTGCTACAGGGGGGTTTGGTGGGTGTCAAGAACACGCCGTGGCGTTTTCCGCCCAGCCGGGTCAGTCTGTCTCCCTATCCATCACCGGGAGGCCCCGATGCTGTTCGGCGCGGCGATGTTCTTCACCGATTACTCGATGTCCGCCGCGGCCCTGGCCGCCCAGCTGGAAGCGCGGGGGTTCGACTCGCTCTGGGCGCCGGAACACTCCCACATCCCGCTGTCGCGTCGGTCCCCCTTCCCCGCGGGGGGCGAATTGCCGAAGCAGTATTACGACGTGATGGATCCGTTCGTCTCCCTCGCCGCCGCCGCCGCGGTGACCTCGCGCTTGCTGCTGGGCACCGGCGTCGCCCTGGTTCCGCAGCGCGACCCGATCCAAACCGCCAAACAGGTCGCCTCGCTCGACCAGATCAGCCGCGGGCGCTTCCTGTTCGGCGTCGGCGCCGGCTGGAATGCCGAGGAGATGGCGGATCACGGCACCACCGACTTCAAGGGTCGTCACAAGCTGATGCGCGAGCGGATCGAGGCCATGCGGGCGATCTGGACCATGGACCAGCCCGAATATCAGGGAACGCTGGTCCGCTTGCCGCCGATGATCGCCAACCCCAAGCCGGTCCAGCGCCCGCATCCGCCCGTGATCGTCGGCGGTGCCTTTCCCTGGGGCGCGCGCCGGGCCCTCCGCTATGGAGACGGTTGGATCCCGCACGCCGCTCGCCCGCAATACGAGGATGTCAGCAGCTTCATGCCCGCCTGGCACGCCATGGCGGCCGAGGCTGGCCGCGCGCCTCCGCCGGTCACCATCTTCGGTCCCCGCCCGGAAGCCGACCGGCTGAAGCGCTGGCGCGATGCCGGCATCGCCCGGGTGGTCATCGCCCTGCCCGCCGCCCCCTCGGACCGCATCGTCTCCCTGCTGGACCGGTGGGAGGGCGTGCGCGCGGCGGTGGCGGCCGGGTGATGCCGGGCCTCAGCCTCGATCAGCTCCGCGTCTTCGTCGCGGTGGCGGAACGCCAGCACATGACGGCGGCGGCGCGGGCGCTGAATCTCGCGCAATCCGCCGCCTCGGCCACGATCGCCGCGCTCGAGGCGCGGCACGGGGTGCGGCTGTTTCACCGGGTCGGACGGCGGATCGAACTGACCGAGGCCGGGCGCGCGTTCCTCTCGGAAGCCCGGGCCGTGCTGGCCCGCGCCCAGGCGGCCGACCTCGCGCTGGCCGAGCTCGGGGGGCAGCGGCGCGGCGTGCTCACGGTCCATGCCAGCCGGACCATCGCCGATTATTGGCTGCCGCGCCATCTGGTGGCGTTCCGCCGCGCCTGCCCGGACGTGGAAATCCGCCTGACCGCCGGCAACACCGCCGAAGTAGCCGAGGCGCTGGCGATCGGTGCCGCCGAGCTCGGTTTCGTGGAGGGCACGGTCGATCGCCCCGATCTCGCCGGCCGCGAAGTGGCGCGCGACCGGCTGGTGCTGGTGGTGGGCCAGGATCACCCCTGGGCCGATGCCCCGCCCGACGCCGCCGCGCTGGAAGCGGGGGAATGGGTGCTGCGCGAGCCGGGGTCCGGCACCCGCGCCGCGTTCGAGGCGGCGCTGGCCGCGCAATGGGACATCCGCCCCGGCCGCCTGCGGGTGGCGCTGGAACTGCCGTCCAACGAGGCGGTGCGGGCGGCGGTGGAAGCCGGGCTGGGAGCGACGGTGATCTCCGCCTCGGTCGCCGCGCCGGGGCTCGAGGCCGGGCTGCTGCGGCTGGTGGCGCTGGCGTTCCCGGACCGGGCCTATCGGACGCTCTATCACCGCGATCGTCCGCCGGGCGCGGCGGCGCGGGCGCTGCTGGCGCTGATGGGGGCCGACGATGGCGGCTGATCCGTTCGACCTGCACCGCTTCGTCAGCGCGCAGGATCCGGCGATGACGGCGGTGACGCGGGAACTCGCCGCCGGGCGGAAGACGTCGCACTGGATGTGGTTCGTGTTTCCGCAGCTGCGCGGCCTGGGCCGCAGCGCCATGGCGCAGCGGTTCGGAATTTCAGGGCCGGCGGAGGCGCGCGCCTATCTGGCCCATTCGCTGCTGGGACCGCGTCTCGCGGCCTGCACCGCCCAGTTGCTGGCGCTGCCCGAGCGCGACCCGGAGCGGATTTTCGGCGCGGTCGATGCGGTGAAGTTCCGGTCCTCGATGACGCTGTTCGCTTTGGCGGCGCCTGGCGCATCGGTGTTCCACCAGGCGCTGGCGGCGTTTTTTGGCGGGGAGGAGGACAAGCTGACACGCGCGTTGTGGGCGGAGGCGGGCGGGTGACCGACCGCCCCCGCGACCCGGCCTGACCGGAAATCCCGGCCCGCGCCGGGCGGGCGCGCCGGCCCGCCCGACATCCGGCATCTCACTCCGCCGCGCCCACCACCGCCAGCGCGCCATCCCCATCCGCGTTGATCGCTTCCAGCGACCGACGCGCCGTCTCCGGGATCACCACCATGGTCACGATCGCGCCCACCACCGAAGTGGCCGCCAGCAGCCATATCACCCCCTGCTCGCCGATCACGCCGAACAGCACGGGGAACAGGAACGCGCTGGTGGACGCGCCGATCCGCCCGCCCACCACCGTCACCGCCTGGCCGATGGAGCGCACCCGGGTCGGGCTCACCTCCACCCCCAGCAGCCCGGCGCCGGCCACGGTGCCGGGCCCCACCACGATCATCACGTTGTAGAGGCCGAACAACGCGAACCCGAACACCGGCGCGGCCATCGCCGCGTCGTGGAACCAGGCGAACAGGCCCAGCGACACCGCGGACCCCGCGAACCCCAGGATCGTCAGAGGTTTGCGCCCAACCCGGTCCACCAGCAACGCGCCCACCATCGCCGCCGGAAGAATGAACAGCACCGGCACCAGCAGCCCGAACACGCCCGCGCTCATGCCCAGCCCCTTGGCGATCAGCGACGGGCCGAACAGGATGCCGGAGTAGATCACGATGTCGAACAGCATCCAGATCAACGCCGCGCCGAAGATCGGGCCGGCATGGGCGGCGAACACCTCGCCCAGGCTGCGGCGGTCGCGCGGCGGCGGGGCGGCGGGGCG
>DAHWNE010000080.1 GCA_027340195.1 Acetobacteraceae bacterium
ATCCCCTTGGTGGGGATCATCTTCATCGCCGAGGCCATGTTGACGAAGGCCTGCAGGCCGAAGGAGGCGATCAGCCCGGTGCCGGCGAGCACGGTGAAGGGGTCGGTCTCGGCGATCATCCGCCAGATCCCGCGCAGCACGATGAAGCCATAGACCAGCGGGATCAGGGCGGTGAAGACGAGGCCCATCTCCTCGCCCGCCACCGCGAAGATGAAATCGGCATGGGCATCGGGCAGCAGGTCCTTCATCCGCCCCTCGCCCAGGCCGCGCCCGAGCAGCCCGCCATGGCCGAACGCCTTGAGCGCGATGCGGATCTGGTAGGTGTCCGGCCCGTGCGGGTGGAGGAACTCGGCCACCCGCATCCGCACGTGGTGGAAGGTGAGATAGGCCCCCACCGCCAGCGCCAGCATCCCGACCAGCGCCGTCACCACGAGGCCGATGCTGAGGCCGTCCACGAACAGCTGCACGAACAGCACCGCGGTGATGACCACCGCCATGCCGACATCCGGCTGCTCCTTCAGCAGCACCATGATGAAGCCGTAGAGCACCAGCGCGATCGCCGCGCCGGGGAAGCGCGGGTTGCGCCGCCGCTCCGCCAGCAGCCAGGCGGTGATGACGGCGAAGCAGGGCTTGAGGAACTCCGAGGGCTGCACGGCGAAGCCGGGGAAACGGATCCAGCGCCGCGCGCCCAGGATTTCCATCCCCACCGCCAGGGTGGCGGCGGTCAGCAGCAGCGCCACCACGCCGCCCACCAGCGCCAGCCGGCGCACCTGGCGGTGCGAGAGCATGGAGATCACCAGCATCAGCGCCATCCCGGAGGCCAGAAACAGCACCTGCTTGGCGAGCAGATGGTAGCGCGGATCGCCCAGCCGCTGCGCCGCCTCCGGCGCCGCCGCCATCGCCAGCACGTAGCCGAAGCCGAACAGCACCGCCACCGCGGTCAGCGTGGCGTGATCGACGGTCCACCACCAGCGGCCCAGCCGTGACGTGTCGGTGCGCGGGATCGCCATCAGGCCGCCTCCGCGTCCGGCAGGGCCCGGGCGAGGGCGGCGAAGCGGGCGCCGCGGGCCTCGAAGCCGGAGAATTGATCGAAACTGGCCGCCGCCGGCGACAGCAGCACCACCGGGGCGCCGGTGCGGCGCGCGGTGGCCAGGGCCTCGGGGACCGCGGCCTCCAGCGTGCCGGCGATGCGATGGGGGACGCCGGCCGCGGCCAGGGTGGCGGCGAAGTCCGGAGCGTCGCGCCCGATCAGCACCGCGCCGGCGATGCGCGGGAAGAACGGCGCCAGCGCGGCGATGCCGCCCGCCTTGCCCTGGCCGCCGGCGATCCAGACCAGCCGGTCGTAGCAGCCGAGCGCGCGGGCGGCGGCGTCGGCGTTGGTGGCCTTGCTGTCGTCGATGAAGCGCACGCCGCCGATGCGCGCCACTTCGCGCTGGCGGTGCGGCAGGCCGGGGAAGCCGGCGATCCCGCGCGCCACGGCGGCACGGTCGGCGCCGAGGGCGAGCGCGATGGCGGCGGCGGCGGCGGCGTTCTGGGCGTTGTGCGCCCCGGGCAGCGCCGGGGCCTGGGCGAGATCGAGGATCGGGCCGGCGGCGTCGCGCAGCACGCCGCCTTGGCCGGTGACATCGGCCGGCGCCTGCCCGGAGATGGTGAGCACCCGCGCCGGCGACCCGGCCAGGGCGGCTTTCATGGCGCGCGCGTGGGCATCGTCGATGCCGATCACCGCCAGGTCGCCGGCGCCCTGGCGCGCGAACACCTCTCGCTTGGCCGCGGCATAGCCCGCCATGTCGCCATGCCGGTCCAGATGATCGGGCGAGAGATTGAGCATCGCCGCCGCATCGAAGCGCATGGTTTCGAGTCGCTCCAACATGTAGCTGGACATCTCCAGCACATAGACGCCGCCCGCGCCGAGCAGCGGCAGCGCCAGCGCGGCGGGGCCCAGATTGCCGCCGGCGGCGACCGCGAACCCGGCTTCGGCCAGGATATGGGCGAGCAGCGCGGTGGTGGTGGATTTGCCGTTGGTGCCGGTGATGCCGACGAAGCGCGCCGCCGAGCCCGATCGGCGCGCCGCGCGGAACAGCAACTCGGCATCCGACAAAACCGGCACGCCGGCCTCGATCGCGCGCGCGGCCACCGGATGCGGGGCCGGCAGGCGGTGCGGGATGCCGGGCGACAGCACCAGCGCGTCGATCCGCCCCCAGGCGGCGGGATCGACCGGGTGGGCGATGGCGGCGCGGCGGGCGGGGTCGTCGTCCCAGGCCAGCACCTGGGCGCCCATCGCGTCGAGGGCGGCGGCGGCGGCGGCGCCGTTGCGGCCGAGCCCCAGCACCGCGAGGCGGGCGCCGGCGAAGACGTCGGGGGGAAAGGCGCCGCTCATCGGATCTTCAACGTGGCCAGGCCGATCAGGGCCAGGATCATGGAGATGATCCAGAAGCGGATCACGATGGTCGGTTCGGCCCAGCCCTTCTTCTCGAAATGATGGTGCAGCGGCGCCATCAGGAAGACGCGGGTGCCGGTGCGCTTGTACCAGAACACCTGGATCATCACCGAAACGGTCTCGACCACGAACAGGCCGCCGACGATCGCCAGCACGATCTCGTTCTTGGTCACCACCGCGACCGCGCCGAGGGCGCCGCCGAGGGCGAGGCTGCCGGTATCGCCCATGAACACCGCCGCCGGCGGGGCGTTGAACCAGAGGAAGCCCAGCCCGGCGCCGATCAGCGCCGAGCAGAACACCGCGAGCTCGCCCGCGCCGGGAATCGGGTGCAGCTGCAAATAATCGGCGAAGATGCGGTTGCCGACCAGATAGGCGATCAGCGCGAACACCCCGGCGGCGATGATCGAGGGCACGATGGCGAGCCCGTCGAGCCCGTCGGTCAGGTTCACCGCGTTCGAGCTGCCCATCATCACCAGCGCGCCGAACAGCGGAAAGCCCCAGCCGAGCGGGATCAGCAGGTTCTTGAACACCGGCACCGCCAGCGCGTCGCCCAGATTGCCGTCGGTGGTGTGCATGATCCAGGTGGCGGCGGCGAGGCCGATCGCCGCCTGGCCGATCAGCTTGGCCCGCCCCGGCAGGCCGCGATGGCTGCGCCGCGCGAGCTTCAGGTAGTCGTCGGCGAAGCCGAGCAGCCCGTAGCCGAAGGTCACCCCCATCACCGCCCAGATGTAGCGGTTCCGCAGATCGACCCAGAGCAGGGTGGAGCCGAGGGTGGCGAGCAGGATCAGCACCCCGCCCATGGTGGGGGTGCCCGCCTTCTCGATCAGGTGCCGCTCCGGCCCGTCGGCGCGGATCGGCTGGCCCTGGCCCTGGGTGCGGCGCAGCCAGCGGATCAGCCCGGGGCCGATCAGGAAGCTCATCACCAGCGCCGTCAGGCAGGCCGCGCCGGAGCGGAACGTGATGTAGTGCAGCACGTTGAAGGCGGAGATGTCCCGGGTCAGCGGGCGGGCGAGCGCGAACAGCATCAGCCGCCCTCCGCCCGCGCCGCCAGGGCGGGGCCATCGGCCCGCGCCGCCAGGGCGGCGTCATCGGCCCGCGCCACTAGCGCGGAGCTATCTGCCCGCGCCGCCAGGGCGGCGACGACGGCCCGCATTCGGCTGCCCAGGCTGCCCTTGACCAGCACCGTGTCGCCGGCGCGAAGCTGGGCGGCGACCAGCGGCGCCAGCGCATCGGCGTCGGGCGCATAGACCACCGGCGGGGTGCCGGGCAGGGCGTTGCGCAGATGGCGCATCTCCGCGCCGCAGAGGAAGATGTGGTCGGCCACCAGGGCCTCGGCCAGGGCGGCATGCGCCGCGGCGGCGTGGTCGCCGAGTTCCAGCATGTCGCCGAGGACGGCGATGCGCCGTCCGGGCTCGCCGGCCAGCACCGCGAGTGCCGCGCGCATGGAGGCCGGGTTGGCGTTGTAGCTCTCGTCGAGCAGCAGCGCCTCGCCGTCGGGCAGCGCCAGAACCCGCCGCGCGCCGCGCCCGGGCAGCGGCGCGAACCCGTCGAGGGCGGCGGCGGCGGCGGTGGGCGTCACGCCGAGGGCGGCGGCGGCGGCGAGCGCGGCGAGCGCGTTCTCCGCCATGTGCCGCCCCAGGGCGGCGAGGCGGAACCGCACCGTGACCCCGGCGCAATCGGCGGCGACGGCGGCGCCGCCGGGTTCGGGACGATACGCCTCCAGCCGGAACTCGGCCTCGGCGCCGAAGGTCAGGATGCGGGCACCGCCGGCGGCCTGCCGCAGGATATCGACATGCGGCGCCTCGGCCGGCAGCACCGCCGTCCCGCCGGGCTCGAGCCCCTGGAAGATGCTGGCCTTCTCGACGGCGATGGCGGCGAGCGAGCCGAGCTGGCCGATATGCGCCGGGGCGATCGCGGTGATGACGGCCACGTGCGGGCGGGCGAGGCGGGCGAGCGGGGCGATCTCGCCGGCGTGGTTCATGCCGAGTTCGGCGACACAGAAGGCGGCCTCGGGGGGCAGCCGGGCCAGGGTGAGCGGCACGCCCCAATGGTTGTTGTGCGAGGCCGCCGCGGCATGGACCGCCCCTGGTCCCCGCGCGCGCAGGATCCGCCGCAGCATCTCCTTGGTGGTGGTCTTGCCGACGCTGCCGGTGATGGCCGCCAGCCTGCCGGTGAAGCGGGATCGCCCGGCCGCGCCGAGGGCAGTGAGACCGGCCAGGGTGTCGGGCACGATCAGGCAGGGCGCGTCGCCGATCGCATGGGTGGTGAGCGCGCCGGCGGCGCCGCGGGCGATGGCGTCGGAGACGAACAGATGCCCGTCCCGGTGTTCCCCGCGCAGCGCCACGAACAGCGCGCCGGGGGGGATGGCGCGGGTGTCGATGGCGACATCGCCGGCGGCGAAGGGGCGGGTAAAGGCGCCGCCGGTGGCCTCGGCCAGCGCGGCTTCGGTCCAGAGCGCGCTCATGCGGGGTCTCCGGCCAGGGCGCGGATGACCGCGGCGTCGTCGAACGGGATCACCTCGGTGCCGATGATCTGGCCGGCCTCGTGGCCCTTGCCGGCCACCACCAGCACATCGCCCGGGCCGAGCGCGGCGAGGCCGGCGGCGATGGCGGCGCGGCGGTCGCCGATCTCGACCCCGCCCGGGCAGGCGGCGAGGATGGCGGCGCGGATCGCGGCCGGGTTCTCCGAGCGCGGGTTGTCGTCGGTGACGATGGCGCGGTCGGCCTCCCGCGCCGCCACCGCCCCCATCTGCGGGCGCTTGCCGCGGTCGCGGTCGCCGCCGGCGCCGAACACCACCACCAGCTTGCCGGCGGTGTGCGGGCGCAGCGCGGCGAGCGCGCGGGCGAGCGCGTCCGGCGTGTGGGCGTAATCCACATAGGCCGCGGCGCCGTTGGGCAGCACCGCGGCGCGTTCCAGCCGCCCGCGCACCGGGCGCAGCCGGGCCAGCGCGTCGAGCGCGTCGGCCTCGCCCAGCGCCTCGGCCAGGGCGGCCGCCAGCAGCGCGTTCTCGGCCTGGAACAGCCCGGGCAGCGGCAGTGGGATGGACCGCGCTTGGCCGGCGCCGCGCGCCACGCGCAGCGTCTGGCCGTCGGGACGCGGGGTGGCCTCGAGCAGCCGCAACGCATCACCGCCGTTGCCCACCAGCCGCAGATCGAGCCGGCGGCGGGCGGCGATGGCGCTGAGCGCCGCCAGGGTCTCCGGGTCCATCGCCGCGTTCGCCACCGCCGGCGCGCCTTCGGGCAGCAGCGTGTCGAACAGGCGCAGCTTGGCGGCGCGATAGGCGGCCTCGGTGCCGTGATAGTCCAGATGGTCGCGGGTCAGGTTGGTGAAGCCGGCGCCCGCCAGCGCCACCCCGTCCAGCCGGCACTGGTCGAGGCCGTGCGAGGACGCCTCCATCGCCGCGTGATCGATGCCGGCGCGGGCCAGCGCGGCCAGGGTCTCCGCCAGCGCCACCGGGTCCGGGGTGGTGAGCGCGGCCGACGGATCGGCCGGCGGCGGGGCGCCCTCGGTTTCCACCCCGAGCGTGCCCAGGCTGGCGGCCTTGTGGCCGGCGCCGGCCCAGATCTGGCGCAGGAAGCTCACCGTGCTGGTCTTGCCGTTGGTGCCGGTGACCGCGGCCATCACGCGCGGGCCGGGGCCGGCGAGGCGCGCGGCCAGCAGCGCCAGCAGCCGGCGCGGCGCGGGATGGGCGAGCAGCGGGCGGGCGGGCGC
>DAHWNE010000107.1 GCA_027340195.1 Acetobacteraceae bacterium
GCCGCCAGCGCGGCGCTCAGGGTGTAGCTCCAGGTCTCCGGCCATTGCGCGGGAAACCACACCAGGTCGGGGCGGTGGCGCGCGAGCAGCCCGGGCAGCTCGCCCTCCCGGTAGGCGCCGGTGACGGTCACGCGGGCGGCGACGGCCGGCGGCAGCGGCTTCTCCGGCGCGCCGATCAGGGTGAAACGCAGCGCGGCGGGATCGGCCGCGGCCACGGTCTCGGCGAACAGCGCCGCCCCTTTCTGCGGCGCCAGCACCCCCAGCACCGCCACATGCAGCTTCCCTCGCCCGGGGCGCGGGCGGCGCGGCGGCGGCGGCGGCGCGGCCTCGTGCGGGACCAGCTCGGCGCGCGCCGCGAGGCCGTGGCGGGCCAGCCGGTCCCGCACGTCCCGCGAGGGGCAGAGAACCCGCGCGGCATCGAGGAACATCCACGCATGGCGCTGCCGCCAGCTGGTGATGTCGCGCGCGCCGTGGCTGGGCCTTGCGGCGATGCAGGCGTTGCAGGCGGCGGGGCCGGGTTCGCCGCAATAGGCGCCATGCGGCAGCGACAGCAGATTCACCTGCGGGCAAAGACCGAAATAATCGTGCACGCTGGTCTCGAACGGAACGCCGAGCCGGCGTAGCAGCGCCGCCGGGTCGAAATCGAATCCCATCACATGGTGGACATGGGCACGGGTGACGCCGGCGGCGCGCAGCAGCGCGGTCAGCGCGTCCAGCCCCTCGGCCGGCACCAGCGCCGGCGGATGATCGGGGATGGCGGGGAAGGACAGCGCGGTGCCGCGCGCGTGCGGGCGGATCAGCACGAACGCCTCGCCCGGGTCCGCGCCCGCCACCTGTTCGGCGATGGCGCGGGCGACGCCACCGCCGAGGTCGTGGCAGAACAGCGCGGTCACCCTGCCCGCACGCGAGCGCAGCAGCGCCGCGGTCAGCGCGTAGCGGGCTGGGTCGGCCGGGTCGCGCGCGACGTGATGGGCCACCTGCGTCGCGTAGCGCGGCCAGCGCCGGGCCAGGATCTCCTGCGCGCGGCGGATCGGCGCCGGGTCGGTCCCGAAGCTGACCGCGCCCTGGTGATGCACATAGGTGTCGCAGGCGAGACGATGCTCCCAGCCGGCGGCGGCCGCGCGCAGGCAGAAATCGTTCTCCTCGCCATAGCCGCGGCCGAAGGTTTCCGCATCGAACCCGCCCACCGCATCCAGCGCGGCGCGACGGATATACATGCAGAACCCGACGGTGGTGGGCACCGTCACCGCGCGCCCGGCATTCACCGCCCGGGTGGCGGCATCCAGCGCCGCGGTCGCCATCCCGAACGCCGGCGCCCCGCCGGCCAGCGTGGGGTAGCCGCAGATGGTGGCGTTGTTGGAGAACGGCGAAACCGAGGCGATGTGCGGCGCCGCATAGGCATGGCCGGCCAGCCGGGCGAGCCAGCCGGCGGGCACCTCGGTATCGGCGTTCAGCAGCGCCACGTCATGCGGGGCCGCCGCCGCCATGCCGCGATTGACCGCGGCGACGAAGCCCTGGTTGCGCGGCTGGCGCAGCAGCAGGATCCGGCCCTCGGCGCCGAGCTCGCGCAGCCAGGCGGCGAGCGCGCGGTCGGGCGAGGCATCGTCGATCACGATCACCCGTCCGGTCGGCCGATCGGGATCGGCTAGCACGCTTTCCAGACAGCGGCGGGTCTCCGCCAGCCCGCGATAGACCGGCACGACCACATCGACCACGACCCCGGCGGGCGGCGCCGGCACGACGCCGGTGGAGGGCAGGAACGCGCTCGGATCGAACACCGGTTCGGTGGCGAAGCCGCGCCGGCGGCCGATCCGCAGATGGAACAACAGCGGATTGTCGGCGGCCTCCGGATGACGCGCCGCGTACCAGGTGGCATCGAAGCGCGGATGCGGGTTGTCGCCGCGCGCGGCACCGGTGCGCAGATAGAACAGCAGCGGATGCACCCCGCTTTCGGCGGCATCCGGGTAGTGCTCGCGGTACCAGGCGCCGTCGAAGAACGGGTTGGGGTCGCGGCCTTCCGTCAGGCCGTGGTGTAGATAATGCAGCACCGGATCGAGTCCGGTGCCGGCCACGTCCGGGTAGCGGCGCCGGTACCACTCCGGGTCGCACAGCAGGCGAAAACTGGCCTCCAGCGCCCCGGCCGGGTCAGGCGGCGACATGCAGCACGGCGTAGAACTCGCCGCGGTCGCGCAGCGTGGGGTAGAGGCGCTCCACCCTGAGCGGCGACAGGCTGGCGGCGGCCAGGGTCTCGATCAGGTCGCGGAAGCTGGCGGGGGTGAACTGCCAGGCGTGCAGATCATGCGTCAGGCCCGGCTGGTGCAGCGCCGCCAGCGCCGGGGCGATGCGGTCGGGCAGCGCCGGGTCGGCCGCCGGCGACGGCCCGTGATCGCCCTGCCAGTGCCGTGCCGGGTCGTTGTGGGTCTGCCACAGATGCTGCGCCAGCACGGAGCGGGCCGGATAGCCCGGGGTGGCGGCGTGATAGGCGGCCAGCACGTCGGCCAGGGTCGAGGTCGGCACGAAATGGTCGAACGCGTAGCGATGATCCGGGATCACCAGGAACACCCGCCCACCCGGCGCCAGCACCGAGGCGAGATCGGTGAGATGGGTGATGAGGCATGGCTGGTGTTCGATGCAATGCGCCGAATAGATGCTCTCGAACCGTTCGCGGATCAGCGCCCGGTAGGGTTCGCCACGCCAGACGTAGTCGATCTCCGGCACCTCGGCGGCGTTGGCCCAGGCCAGGGTGGCGGCGGTCGCGCGCAGCGCCTCGGTGGGCATGATGTCGAGGTAGCGGGTCGGCACGGTGCGGTGCGGCGCGGCGCAGGGGGCGCAGAACGGCCCGATCTCCAGCATCGACGTATCGGGCGGGATCAGGGCGATGAAGCGCGCCCGGGAGGTCACCGCCGAGCAGGGGCGCCCCTCGGCCTCGCCATAGGCGCGGTAATGGCCGCGCAGCGCCGCCTCGTCCAGACCGGCGAGGTCGGTGCCGTGCGGCGGCGCGGCGTAGAGCGCGGGGTCGAACGCGGGGGGCAGCGGCGCTGGCATGGCCGCCCTTTAGCACGGTTGACGGGCCCGCTGCGACGGGGACAGTCTCCGCCCGCTGTCCGGGAGGGACCGATGGACCTGCGCTTCACCGAGGCCGAGCTGGCGTTCCGCGACGAGGCCCGCCGCTTCTTCCGCACCGAGATTCCGGCCGCCATCCGCGACAAGCTGCGCGACGGCGAACACCTGACCCGCGACGAGATGATCGCCTCGCAGCGCATCCTGAACGCGCGCGGCTGGGCGGTGCCGAACTGGCCGGTGGCCTGGGGCGGGCAGGACTGGTCGCCGGTGCAGGTCTATCTGTACCAGGACGAGATGCAGCAGGCCTATTGCCCGCCGCCGATCGCGTTCAACTGCTCGATGGTCGGGCCGGTGATCGCCCAGTTCGGCTCGGAGGAGCAGAAGCGCCGTTTCCTGCCGCGGGCGGCGAATGCCGATGATTTCTGGTGTCAGGGGTTTTCCGAGCCGGGCTCGGGGTCTGATCTCGCCTCGTTGCGCACCAGGGCGGAACGCAAGGGCGACAAATACATCGTCAACGGCCAGAAGATCTGGACCACGCTGGCGCAGTACGCGGACTGGATCTTCTGCCTGGTGCGCACCCACCCGGCGGCCAAGCAGCAGGAGGGGATCAGCTTCCTGCTGATCGACATGAAGTCGAAGGGCATCACCGTCCGCCCGATCGTCACCATCGACGGCGGGCGTGAGGTGAACGAGGTGTTCTTCGACAATGTCGAAGTCCCGGCCGACCAGCTGGTGGGGCAGGAGAACAAGGGCTGGGACTACGCGAAGTTCCTGCTCGGCAACGAGCGCACCGGTATCGCCCGGGTCGGCACCTCCAAGGCGCGGGTGGCGCGGCTGAAGCAGTTGGCGGCGATGGAACGGGTGGGCGACACGCCGCTGATCGAGGACCCGCGCTTTCGCGAGCGGCTGGCGGCGGTGGAGATCGAGCTGAAGGCGCTGGAGATGACCCAGTTGCGGGTGGTCTCCGACGAAAGGAAGCGCGAGAAGGGACGGCAGAACCCGGCATCCTCCATCCTCAAGCTTAAGGGTTCGGTGATCCAGCAGCTTCTGACCGAGCTGACGATGGAGGTGGCGGGGCCGTATGTGATGCCCTACCAGCCGCCGGAGCAGGCGCAGAACGAGCCGTTCATCGGCGCCGACTATGCCGCCGCGGCCGGGCCGACCTATTTCAACATGCGGAAGGTCTCGATCTACGGGGGATCGAACGAGATCCAGCGGAATATCATCGCCAAGGCGATTCTGGGGCTTTAGGCACCCCCGGGAGCGCCGATCATCCCGGGGAAGCGCTGCATCTCCCCGCCCAATTCCACCCAGGGCTGGGCGCTGTCGCAGAATATCTCCACCGCGGGCTTCACCCAGGCCGCATCGTCCAGGCTGCCGGTCAGCACCATCACCATCCCCGGCATCACCGCCGCCCGGGCGAACAAGCTGGAGCCGCAGGCGGGGCAAAACTGGCGCAGCATCGCTTTGCCGCTGTCGCCGGTATCATGGAAGGTCTTGGGGCTGCCGGTGATCGTCAGCGCTGCCTCCGGCATCCCCACCACCGAGGCGAAGGCGCTGCCGGTGGCGCGCTGGCAATTGCGGCAATGGCAGACTCCGACGAAGGCGGGCTCGCCGTCGGCGGAATAACGGACGGCACCGCACAGGCAGCCGCCAGTGAAGCTGGGCATGTCCTTGTCTCCCTGTTGCGGGACGGGACGCTGCCCCGGCGCGGGCGGACGCGCAAGCGCGGGGGCATGACCGATTTGTTGCCGCCGGAGTTTGAAAGCTATTGACAGTCTCGGTTTCCGTGATAAGCTAGCGCTTGGTCGCTTAGGGGGTTTATATCCTTAGGATATAAACCCCCTAAGCGACCCGACAAGCTGGCGGCGCGGCATGACAGAACCCCACAAACCGTTCCATCCCCCGATAGCCGTCCGGCGCACCCGACTGGCTGACACCGTCCTCGTGCGCCTGGAAGCGGAAAAGCGGGCGTTAGCAACCCCTTATGTCATCTTCCAGATCATGCGCGAGATATTTCGCGCCGAAGACAGAAGGCGTCTCTTCCTCCGCGACTTGACGCCGACCGTGGCAGGATTGCGGCGCCTGATGGACAATCTCATGGACACTCGCGCAATCGCCCCGGACCGAGACTATCGGCGGGGAGTGCGCCGGGTGATCTCCGTGGGCGAGGTCTCGGCCGAGGAGGCTTGCGCCCTCGCCAATCCGTTCGGCTACATTTCCCATCTGTCGGCAATGCAGCATTGGGCGCTGACCAACCGGCGGCCCGAGGCGTTATATCTCACCATGCCGGCAGCCGATGCCGTCCGCTCGCTCATCGACGCGCGTATGGCCGCGGATTATGGCACGCCCTTCGCCGCGCTGCCCCCGGACCAGGCTGTCAAGCTGCAATTCATCCACCATCCGAAGATGGTGCGGGGCCGGGAAATCTCAGTCTATGAAACCAAGCGCCCCGGCCGATGGCTGCACGTGCGGGGTTCCCATGCGCGCCTGGCGACCATCGGTCAGACCTTCGTCGATACGCTGGAGCAGCCGCAACGTTGCGGCGGCATGGCGCATGTTCTCGACGTGTGGCGGGCGCACGCCGCTCTCTACCGGGAGGAGATCATCGTTGCGGTCCTAGAGTTTGCCACCCCGATCGGGAAAATCCGGGCGGGATATCTGCTCGACGAAATGCTCGGTCTCGGGAGCGATTCCCGAATCCAGGACTGGGTCCGGTTTGCGCAACGTGGCAGTTCCCGCGTCCTCGACCCCACCAGGCGGTTCAGCGCCGAACATTCCGAGAAATGGATGCTCTCCATCAATGTCTGAACCGATGCCGAGGGTTGTCGATATCGCGCTCTGGGTCGATCGGGCGCGGCGCGATCCGATGGCTTATGTCGAGCGTCAGGCGACCGAGATCGTGCTGACGGCGATCGGAGGCCTACCTGGCTACGGGAGCCATATCTATCTCAAGGGGGGCATCCTCATGGCCGTCGTCTATGGTAGCCCACGGGCCACCGCGGACATGGATTTCACGACGGACCTCGCGCCCTCGCCCGAGCTGCCGGAGACGCTTCGGAAGGCGCTCGACGACGCCCTACCGCGTGCCGCGGCGCGGCTCGGCTACCCTGACCTGGCGCTGCGGGTGCAGACGGTCAGGGAACGGCCGCGCAAGTTCGGCAGCCCCGGCACGTCTTTTCCGGCACTCGACGTGAAAGTCGCGTACGCCCGCCGTGGCAGCGGCGAGGGACGGCTCGCCAGCGGCCAGGCTCCGCACGTGATCGATCTGGAGGTCAGCTTCAACGAGCCGATGCATGCGATCGAGGTGATCCGGCTCGGCGTGAACGGCCCATCCTTCGCAGCCTATGCGCTGACCGACCTGCTCGCCGAGAAATTTCGCGCCCTGCTTCAGCAGGTCACGCGCAATTCGCACCGTCAGCAGCGCGTCTATCGACGCCAGGACGAATACGATATCGCCCATCTGGCCACGCGGTTCCCACCGGATGAAAACGAACGGGCGGCGATACTGGCATCCTTCCGCGACAAGTGTCGGGCGCGAGGGATCACGCCGACAGCCGACAGCCTGCACGATCCCAGGATCGCCGAGCGCGCGCGAGCCGAATGGAACTCCCTGCGGCAAGAGGTCGGCACGCTACCGGATTTCGACGAGTGTTTCGTCAAAGTCGTCGCGCTCTACAGTTCATTGCCCTGGGAGAGCCGGGTGCATCCCTCGCCGACGGACGGGCAACCGTGAGCTGTCCCCTCCGGACCCGCGAGGCGCCCCTCTTTGTTCCCCCGCGACACGCTCAAAGCCCCAGAATCGCCTTGGCGATGATATTCCGCTGGATCTCGTTCGATCCTCCGTAGATCGAGACCTTCCGCATGTTGAAATAGGTCGGTCCGGCCGCGGCGGCATAGTCGGCGCCGATGAACGGCTCGTTCTGCGCCTGCTCCGGCGGCTGGTAGGGCATCACATACGGCCCCGCCACCTCCATCGTCAGCTCGGTCAGAAGCTGCTG
>DAHWNE010000117.1 GCA_027340195.1 Acetobacteraceae bacterium
TGACGGGGGGAAGGTAGAACATGTTAGATAAAATGTCAAGCGAAGAATCGCACGAGAGGGCGATTTTCCTGTCACGCGGGTCGGAAGGGGCCCCGGCCGCTCCGGGCGGGACGGGGGTAGCGGGACACCCACCCTGCTCCCCCTACCCCGCCAAATCCCCCTCCAACAAAACCCCCGCCGCGACCAACCCAAGCCGCACCGCATCCCGATCCGGCGCCGGCCGTTCCTCCAGCGACAGCCGAGGGTCCCCGCTCCGTATCCGCTCCGCCCGAGTGGCCGGAAACGGCAGCCGGCAGCCGGCCCGGTCCGCCACCTCCCCCTCCGGATACGGCGCGGCGTAGCGGTTCCAGCCGGTATAGGTCGCTTCCGGGGCGGCGATCTCGGGCAGCCGGATTCCCGCCACCTCGTTGCCGTCGTCATCCACCGCCGGCACCAGCGGGCGCCAGCCGTGATCCTCCGGCACCGGATCGACCCAGTCCGCCACCGTCACCATCGGGTTCGCCGCCGGCGGGCTTGGCGCGCCCGGAATCGCGGGGAACCGCAGCGCCTCGGCCGGCACCAGCGTTCCGTCGGCGATCCGCGGCACGCGCGAGTCCGGCGGCGCGACCCCGTCGGCCACCCAGCGCTCCAGCGCCACCAGCAGCGCCCGCACCGCCCCCATCGGGTCATGCGGGTTGCGCGGCGCCACGCAGGGGCCGGGATCGGTGGGCATCCCCGCCTTGCCGGCGTGCTCGGTCCCGGCCAGCAGGTATGACCGCACCCGCTCATCGCCCGGCAGGTCCCGTTCCCCGGCCGGGTCGGTGTGCAGCAGGCTGGCTCCCTTCAACCAGTATTCGGTGCTGGTATTGGTTTCGATCACCTTCGGATCGCTGGCGTCGCCCGCCATCAGCCCCGCGGTCGCGAAGGGAAACGCCACCTCGGGGAAATCCCAGTCCTCGTGATGGCTGCGGGTGCGCCCCGGCTGGGCGAACAGCGCGTTGAGGAACATCCGTCCGGTGCCGGCGACATGGGTGAATATCCCGTCGAACACCCGCGTTCCGTCCTCGGCGCGGTTGAAACCTTGCGCCAGATGGTCGCGCAGATAGCGCCCGGCCTGCGAGATGCCGAACCCCAGCACGAAGCGCGCCGCCTCCGTCCGCCGCAGCCAGGCGACGAAATCGCGGGTGGCGGCGAAGCCCAGGCCGGACAGCGGCGGATCGGCGGCGCGGTAGTGCAGGGTATAGATCGACCCCGGCGCCGGCAGCGTCCCCTGAGGCAACAGGCGCACCGTGCGCGCATCGGCGAAGGCGAAGGCCACCGGCGCCGGCGGATCGCCGCGGGTGCGCCGGACCGTCAGCGCCGCCCCCTCCGGCCCGGCCGCGGCGAAGGCCAGGCGGAAGGTTTCCATCGGTCCCAGCCGCGTGCCGGGCACGAACGCCTCGCGGATGCGCCGGGTCACCGGCACCACCGGCGCGTCCAGCGCCAGGCCGCCGCCGGCGCGCGGCGCCGCCGGGTCCCAGCCGCACCAGGCCATCGTATAGCCCCGGCGCAGCGGGAATCCGTTGCCGATCTCCGCCATCGTCGCCGGCGCGTTGCTGGCGGCGCCGGCGCACAGATTGGGAAAGATCAGCTTGCGGCCGCGGTTGTTGACCTCGAACAGCACCCGCCCGCGGCGGGCCGGATCGACCGGGCGCAGCACCACGAAGCCGGTGCGGTACGTCACCCGCCCGGCGCCGTCGCGCGGGGCCAGCGCGATGCCGTCGATCCCCGCGTTGGCCGGCAGGGCGGGATCGACCGCGCCGGTGGCGGTCCCCTCGATCCATTCATAGGCACCGACATCGCCGAACCGCGCCCCATCGAGGAACGGGCGGGCGGTCATCGCGGCGTCGATGATCATCGCAGCAAGGGCGCCTCGGTGCGCGCCTGCAACGCCTCGAACGACAGCCCGGGGATGATGTCGCGCACCCGGAATCCGTCCGGCGTCACGTCCAGCACCGCGAGATTGGTATACACCCGCTTCACCGCGCCCTTCGCGGTCAGCGGATAGGTGCAGCGCCGGTGCAGCCGCGGCGCGCCCTCCTTGGTGGTGTGCTCCATAATCACCCAGAGGCGCTTCGCACCGATCGCCAGATCCATCGCCCCGCCGATCTGCTTCACCGGCTCATGGGCCGCGCGGGCCCAGTTCGCCAGATCGCCGGTCTCGGAGACCTCGAACGCGCCCAGGATGGTCAGGTCCAGATGCCCGCCGCGGGCGATGGCGAAGCTGTCGGCGTGGTGGACATAGGCGCCGCCGGTGCGCAGCGTGATCGGCTGCGTTCCCGCATTGACCAGGAACGGGTTGATCGCGTCCGGGGCCGGCGCCGGCCCGGCGCCGATCACCCCGTTCTCGGAGTGGATGATGACCTCGCGTTCGGGGGGGATGAAATTCGCCACCTCGGTCGGGATGCCGATGCCGAGATTGACCACCCAGCCTTCGGGGATGTCGGCCGCCGCCCGGGCGGCCATGCCGTCGCGGTCGAGCGGCGTAAAGGATGCGGACATCGGGACCTCCTCAGCCGGGAATATGGACGACGCGATTGACGAAGATGCCGGCGGTCATCACGTGTTCGGGCGGAATCGCGCCGAGCGGCACCGCGTGGCGCGTCTGCGCCACCGTGAGCCCGGCCGCCATCGCCATGATCGGGTTGAAGTTCCGCTGCGTTTCGCGGAACGTCAGGTTGCCCCAGCGATCCGCCTCCCAGGCGTCGATCAGCGCGACGTCGCCGGGGAGCGGATATTCCAGCAGGCAGGGCCGGCCGCCGATCTCGCGCACTTCCCGCCCCTCGGCCAGCACGGTGTCGGCGGCGGTCGGGGTGTAGAAGGCGGGAATGCCGGCGCCGGCGGCGCGGATGCGCTCGGCGAGCGTGCCCTGCGGCACCACCTCCACCTCGAGCTTGCCCGCGAGCAGCAGCCTGCCGGCGTCGGAGGCCGGGCGGACGAAGGAGCAGATCAGCTTGCGCACCCGCCCCAGGGTCAGCAGCCGCGCCACCGCGCTGCCGTCGCGCCCGCCGGAGTTGCAGACCAGGACCAAATCCTTCGCGCCCTGCTCGATCAATCCCTCCAGCAGGGCGGTCGGCATCCCCACATCGCCGAAGCCCGGCAGCAGGACGGTGGCGCCGTCCGGCACGCCTTCCAGCGCCTCGGCGGCGGAACGGACGAATTTATCGATCATGCCGGCGTTTTCCTCCGCGTCTTTCCCGGGCAGGCTAGCCGCAGGCGCCGGGGCGGTCCATGCCCGGCGCGCGGAGGGGCCATGCGGGACACCACCACCCTGCTGCGGCGGATGATCGAGGAGACCCGTCGCATCAGCGTCTTCACCGGCGCCGGCATCAGCACCGAGTCCGGCATCCCCGATTTCCGCTCCCCGGGCGGGGTCTGGAGCCGCGAGCGGCCGATCCCGTTCGACGAATTCCTGGCCAGCGAGGCGGCCCGGCGGGAAACTTGGCGCCGGCGCTTCGCCCTCGAGCCGATCCTGCGCGCGGCCCGGCCCAATCGCGGTCACGCCGCGGTGGCCGCGCTGGTGGCGACCGGGCGGACCGAGGCGGTGGTGACGCAGAACATCGACGGGCTGCACCAGGCCTCCGGCGTACCCGAGGCGCGGGTGATCGAGGTCCACGGCAACACCACCTACGCCACCTGTCTCGACTGCGGCGCGCGGCACGAGATTGCAGCCCTCCAAGCCGCCTTCGCCGCCGATGGGAGGGCGCCGCGCTGCGACCGCTGTGGCGGGCTGGTGAAGACCGCGACCATCTCGTTCGGCCAGCCGATGCCGGCGGCGGCGATGGCGCGGGCCGAGGCGGCGATGACCGCGGCCGAGCTCTGCCTGGTGGTCGGCTCCTCGCTGGTGGTCTGGCCGGCGGCGGGGCTGCCGGTGGCGGCGAAGCGGGCGGGGGCGGTGCTGGTGATCGTGAACCGCACGCCGACCCCGCTGGATGAGATGGCGGATCTGGTGCTGCGCGGGGAGATCGGGGCCGTGCTGGGCGCGGCGGTGGGGGTGCAGTAGCCGCTATCCCTCGACCGGCGTGGGGTCCAGCCGGTCGCGCCATGCCCCTTGCCCGGGGCCGCGCGGGGCGATCACGCCTTGGTGAGGTCGTCCTGTCCGCCGAACGGATCCACCGGGTAGCCGACCGCGATCAGGCACAGCCCCGCGGCCGGCGCGGTGGGGCCGGCGGCCGCGCGGTCGCGCGCCGCCAGCACCTGCGCCATCCGCGCCGGCGGCCAAGCGCCGCTGCCCACCCGCCACAGGCTGCCCACCATGTTGCGTACCTGATGGTGCAGGAAACTGCGCGCCTGGGCGGTGATGACGATGGTTTCGCCGTCCCGCGCCACCTCCAGCCGGTCCAGGGTGCGCAGCGGGCTGTTCGCCTGGCAGGAGCTGGCGCGGAAGCTGGTGAAATCATGCCGCCCCAGCAGCAGCGCCGCGCCCTCCGCCATCGCCGCCGCGTCCAACGTCTCGGGGACGTGCCAGACCCGTCCCGCCGCCAGCGCCGGGCGGGCGGGGCGGTTGAGGATCAGGTAGCGATAGCGCCGCCAGCGGGCGGAAAATCGCGCGTTCCAGTCCGCCGGCGCAACCGCCGCTTGCCGCACCACGACCGGGTGCGGTTTCAGGTGGAAATTCAGCGCCGCGCGCAGCGCCTCCGGGCCGATCGGCCGATCAAGCGACAGCTGTACCACTTGGCCGGCGGCATGGACCCCGGCATCGGTGCGGCCGGCGACGATGGTGGCGGGGGGGGCAGCGAGCGCCAGCCGGGACGCCGCCGCCTCGATCAGCTGCTGCACCGAAACCCCGCTGGCCTGCCGTTGCCAGCCGACGAAGGGGGCGCCGTCGTATTCCACCAGCAGCGCCCAGCTCGTGCTCACCCCAGCCTGGTCCCCGCCGGCACTTTATGGCCGCGCAGGAAGGCGGCGGCGTCCAGCGCGGCGCGGCCGGGCCGCTGCACCCGGGTCAGCCGCAGCGCGTCCGTGCCGCAGGCGACCAGCAGCGCGTCGTCCAGCAGCGTGCCGGGAGGCGCCGCGCGCGGGGCCGGCTCGGGATGTGCGGCGAGGAGTTTCAGCGGCGCCCCGTCCAGGATGGTGGTGCTGCCGGGCCAGGGATCGAAGGCGCGGATCCGCCGGTCCAGCGCCGCCGCGGGCAGGGTCCAGTCCAGCGCGGCGTCGGCCCGGGTGAGGCGCGGGGCGTAGCTGGCCCCTTCCGCCGGCTGCGGGACCGGCGCCGGCATCTGCTCCAGGGCGCGCAGGATCAGCCGCGCGCCGAGATCGGCCAGCACGTCGTGCAGCAGCCCGGCGGTGGCGCGGGGCGGGATCCGCACCGCCTCGCGCAGCAGCATCGGGCCGGTGTCGAGCCCGGCGTCCATGCGCATGATGGTGATGCCGGTCTCGGCGTCGCCTTCGCGGATGGCGGCCTGGATCGGCGCCGCCCCGCGCCAGCGCGGCAGCAGGCTGGCATGGATGTTGAGGCAGCCCAGGCGCGGCGCCGCCAGCATCGCCGGCGGCAGGATCAGCCCGTAGGCCGCCACCACCGCCGCCTCGAGCCGCAGGGCGGCGAAGGCAGAGTGTTCTTCCGCGCTCTGACGCAGTCGGGCCGGGGTGCGGACCGGCAGCCCGAGCCGCTCGGCCGCCGCCTGCACCGGGCAGGCGCGCACCGCCTGGCCGCGCCCGGCCGGCCGCGGCGGCTGGCAATACACCGCCGCGATCTCGTGCCCGGCCGCGTGCAGCGCCAGCAGCGCCGGCACCGCGAAATCGGGACTGCCCATGAACGCGAGCCGCATCGTCAGCGCGCCTGCTTCTGGCGCTGCTCCTTGGCCAGCCGGCGCAGGATCATGGTGCGCTTCAGCGGCGAGAGGTGATCGGTGAACAGGATGCCGTCCAGGTGGTCGATCTCGTGCTGCACGCAGGCGGACAGCAGCCCTTCGGCCGAGAGTTCCCGCCGCGCGCCTTCGGGATCGGAATAGCGCACGCGGACCCGGGCCGGGCGGGTGACGTCGGCGTAATGGCCGGGCAGCGACAGGCAGCCTTCCTCGCGGGTGGCGAGCTCCTCGGAAGCGGCGACGATCTCCGGGTTGATGAGCACGATCGGCGCCGGCTTCTCCTCCGGCATCAGATCGACGATGGCGAGCCGCAGCCCCACCCCCACCTGCGGCGCGGCGAGGCCGATGCCGGGGGCGGCGTACATGGCGGCGAACATGCGCGGAATGAGGTCGCGCAGCGTGGCGGCATCTTCCGGCGTCACCGGGCGCGCGCGGGCTTTCAGCGCCGGATGCGGCACGATCAGGATCGGGATGGGCTGGACGGGGGCGGGCGCGGCGGACATCGGGGCGGATGTAGCGGGACGCGGCGGGGAAGGCCAGCTATCCGGGCTCGGGCCCGCCGGCGCCGATGCGCGGCTCGGTCCCCGCCACCAAGCGACGGATATTGCCGTGATGGCGGGCGAACACCAGCACCGCCACCGCCAGGGTCAGCCAGCCCCGCCCGCCGCCGTAGATCAGCCCGGCCGCCACCACCGCCGCCGCGAATGCGGCCAGCCCGGCCAGCGAGGATCGCCGGCCCAGCTTGGCCACCAACAGCCAGGTGGCGCAGGCGACCACCCCGGCCAGCGGCGCGGCGGCCAGCAGCACGCCGAGGCCGGTCGCCACCCCCTTGCCGCCGCGGAACCGCAGCCACACCGGGAACAGATGCCCCAGCACCGCGGCCAGCCCGGCCCACAACGCCGCCGCCGGTCCCCAGGCCCAGCCGGCCAGCAGCACCGCCGCCACGCCCTTGCCGCCATCGGCCAGCAGGGTCGCCGCCGCCAGCGCCTTGCCGCCGGCGCGCAGCACGTTGGTGGCGCCGATATTGCCCGAGCCGATCCGGCGGATGTCGCCGAGGCCCGCCGCCCGGGTGAAGACCAGCCCGAACGGAATCGAGCCGAGCAGGTAGCCGAGGAGGAGCGGGGCGATCATCGCGCCGCCGCCGCGATCCCCAGGAACGCCTCGGCGGTCAGGCTGGCGCCGCCGACCAGCGCGCCGCCGACCTCCGGCAGCCCCAGCAGCCCGGCCGCGTTGCCGGCATTGACCGACCCGCCATAGAGGATCGCCACCTCGGCCCCGGCGGCGGCGAACTGGCGGGTGAGCTCGGCGCGGATGAAGCCGTGCATCGCCGCCACCTCCTCCGGCGTCGGCGTGCGCCCGGTGCCGATCGCCCAGACCGGCTCATAGGCCACCACGCCGGCGAAACCCGCCGGCAGGCTGCCGGAGATCTGCCAGCCGACGGTGTCGGTCTCGGCCCCGTTGGCGCGCTGGTCGGCGGTCTCGCCCACGCAGACGATCGGGGTCAGCCCGGCGGCGACGGCGGCGAGCACCTTCTCGCGCACCTGCTCGGAGGTCTCGCCGTGGTTCTGCCGGCGTTCGGAATGACCCAGGATGACCCAGTCGGCGCCGGCCTCCTTCAGCATCGGCGCCGAGATGTCGCCGGTATGCGCGCCCTGCGGGGCCATGTGGCAATCCTGCCCGCCCACCGCGATGGTGCTGCCGGCCAGCGCCTCGGCCACCGCGGCGAGCGCGGTGAAGGGCGGGCAGACCAGCAGCCTGGCGCCGGGCGGGGCTGGGGCGGCGCGCAGGGCGGCGGCCAGCGCCACCGCCTCGGCCCGGGTCTTGTGCATTTTCCAGTTGCCGGCGATCAGCTGCGGCATCGGCGTTTCCCTACCTGCTTGCCGTTCGCCGTATCGCACTCCCCCCACCGCTGGCAAACCCCGTCGGGCGCCCCTATAGGAACGCCCGTCCGCCCGGGATCCCGCCTGCCCATGATTTCCACCTTCCGCCGCTTTCTCGATACCTGGATCGCCCGCGCCTTCTTCGGCGTGATGGTGATCGCGTTCGTGATCTGGGGCGTCGGCGACGTGGTCCGCCGCATCGGCACCTCCAGCTATCTGGTGAAGGTCGGCGGCGAGGAGATCTCGCCCGGCGATTTCAACCAGATTTTCGAGCGCGACCTGGCGATCGCCGAGGAACGCCTGCCGGAGGGGCGCAACGTCACCGCCGCGCTGCGCCGGCAGGTGGCCAAGGCGGCGCTGAATCAGCAGATCGCCCAGATCGCCCTGCAACAGGAGCTGCGCCGGCTGCGCATCGCCGCCCCCGATGCGGCGGTGCGCCAGACGGTGTTCGCCATGCCCGCCTTCCAGGGGCCGGGCGGCGTCTATGACCCGGCCAAGCTCACCGCCGCGCTGGCCAATAACGGGATCACCCAGGATCGGTTCCTGAGCATGGTGCGCGGGCAGATCGCGCAGCAGCAGCTGACCTCGGCGCTGATCGCGGGGCTCGCCCCGCCCAAGGCGCTGGTGGACCGGCTCTATCGCTTCGCGGCCGAGACCCGGACCGCCGAGGTGGCGGTGGTGCCGTTCGCCGCCGCGCCGCCACCGCCGGCGCCGGACGCGGCGGCGCTGCGCCGGTGGTACGCCAACCACCCGTGGCTCTACCGGATTCCGGCCTATCGAACGATCCGGGTGGTGGCGGTGACCGGCGCCTCGGTGGCGGCGACGGTGCATGTCACGCCGGCCCAGGTCGCGGCCTATTACCAGGCCCACAAGGCGAGCTACGTGGCGCCGGAAAAGCGGGCGCTGCACGTGCTGGTGCTGCATGACGCGAAGCAGGCCGCGGCGCTTGCCACGCAATGGCGCGGCGGGGCGGATTGGGCGACGATGCAGGCGGCGGCCAAGGCGGATGGCGGCACCGCGGTCGCGATGGCGCCGGCCTCGGCCAAGGGAATGCCGGACCCGGCGCTGGCCAAGGCCGCCTTCGCCACCGGGGAGGGCGATGTCGGCGGGCCGGTCACCACCCCGCTCGGCGCGGTGATCTTCCAGGTCACGCGGATCGTCCCCGGCGGCAATCAGACGCTGGCCCAGGCGACGCCGGCCATCACCGCGGAGCTGCGTGCCAACGCCGCCGACAGCCGCCTCTATGACGTGGTCCATCAGGTCAACGATGTGCTGGGCACCGGCGCGGGGCTGGGCAAGCTGCCCGGCGATCTGGGGCTGATCGCCGCCGAGGGCACGCTGGATGCCAAGGGCGACACGCCCGAGGGCAACAAGGCGCCGCTGCCCGGGCCCGCCGCGCTGACCAAGGCGATCGTCAAGGCCGCCTTCGCCGCCACGCCCGGCACGCCGCCGGCCGAGCTGCGGGAAGTCTCGCTGCCGCTGGGCGGCGGCACCGCCTATTTCGCGCTGACCGTGACCAAGGTGACCAAGCCCGGCGAGAAACCCTTCGCGGCGGTGAAGGATCAGGTGAAGGCGCAATGGATCGCCGCGCGGCGGCGCAAGGAAGCAGAGCGGGTGGCGACACAGGTTCTGACGGCGGTGCAGGGCGGCGCCACGTTCGCTCATGCCGCCGCGATCGCCGGGCTGGCGGTGCAGCCGACCCCGCCGCTTTCGCGCGAGCGCCCGACCGCCGGGGTGGCGGATCCGCTGCGGGCGGCGATCTTCGGGCTGAAGCGCGTCGGCGAGCCGACCATGGTGCAGACCCCCACCGGCTTCGTGGTGGCGGTGCTGACCGGGATCACGCCGCCCGACCCGGCGGCGCACCCCAAACAGATCAAGGCGCTGAGCGCGGTGCTGACGCAGTCGCTGGCGCAGGATGTGGCGGCGGGCTTCGCCGCCTCCCTGCGGGCGCGGGCCCACCCTTACGTGGACCACGCCCAGTTCGAGAGTTTCGTCAACAATGGCCAATAGGAAGGTGCCATGAACGCCCTGCCTCCGTCCGGCTTCGCCGGGTTCCGCGCGCTCTATGACGGCGGTCGCGGGGCCCTGGTCAGCTGGCGGGGCGTCGCGGATCTGGAGACCCCGGTCGGCGCGTTCCTGAAGCTGGCGCAGGGGCGCCCGAACGCCTTCCTGCTGGAAAGCGTCGAGGGCGGGGATGCGCGCGGGCGCTACTCCATCATCGGCATGGCTCCCGATCTGATCTGGCGCTGCCGCGCCGGCCGCGCCGAGGTGAACCGCGTCGCCGCCGCCGCCCCGCACGCCTTCGTGCCCGACGATCGCCCGCCGCTGGAAAGCCTGCGCGCCCTGATCGCCGAGACCCGGCTCGAGGTGCCGGCCGATCTGCCGCCGATGTCGGGTGGGCTGGTCGGCTACCTGGGCTACGACATGGTGCGCCTGATGGAGCGCCTGCCGGAGAAGAACCAGGACAGCATCGGCGTGCCGGAGGCGCTGCTGATCCGCCCCACGCTGTTCGCCATCTTCGACAACGTGAACGACACGCTGACCCTGGCCGCCCCGGTCTATCCGGCCCCGGGCATCACCGCCGCCACGGCCTGGGAGGCGGCGCAGGCCCGGCTGGCGGACGCGCGCGCCGCGCTGGACCGCCCGGTGCCGCGCGCCGCCCCGCCGGTCGCGCTGCCGCCGCCACCCGATCCCGCCTCCACCATGAGCCGCGAGGCGTTCATCGCCGCGGTTGGCCGCGCCAAGGACTACATCGCCGCCGGCGATGCGTTCCAGATCGTGCTGAGCCAGCGCTTCTCGGCCCCGTTCGCCCTGCCGCCGCTGGCGCTCTATCGCGCCCTGCGGCGGATCAACCCGGCGCCGTTCCTGGTCTATCTGGATTTCGGCGGCTTTTCCGTGGTGGCGTCCAGCCCGGAAATCCTGGTCCGGCTGCGCGACGGGATGGTGACCATCCGCCCGCTGGCCGGCACCCGCCGGCGCGGCGCCACCTACGAGGAGGACCAGGCGCTGGAGGCCGAGTTGCTGGCCGATCCGAAGGAGCGCGCCGAGCACCTGATGCTGCTCGATCTCGGCCGCAACGATGTCGGGCGGGTGGCCGCGCTGGGCTCGGTGAAGGTGACCGAGAGCTTCGTGGTGGAGCGGTTCTCCCACGTCATGCATATCAGTTCGAACGTGGAAGGACGTCTGGCCGAGGGCAAGGACGCGCTGGACGCGCTGATCGCGGGCTTCCCGGCCGGCACGCTGTCGGGGGCGCCGAAGGTGCGGGCGATGGAAATCATCGAGGAGCTCGAGAGCGAGCGGCGCGGCATCTATGCCGGCTGCATCGGCTATTTCGCCGCCGGCGGCACGATGGACACCTGCATCGGGCTGCGCACCGCGCTGGTGAAGGACGGGGTGATGTATGTGCAGGCCGGCGCCGGGATCGTGGCCGATTCCGATCCCGGGGCGGAATACGAGGAGTGCCGGCAGAAAGCGCGCGCTTTGTTCCGGGCGGCAGAGGAGGCGATCCGCTTCGCCGCCGGGGAGGGGTAGGTCATCGCGGCGGCGCGGATGGGTCGGGAATGACGCTTGCGGAGTGGGGTTTGCGGTCGTCCGGGGCCTGAGGGGCGCGCGCGCGTGGGGATCGCGGAGTTTGTCTTTTCGCAAGGGTTCAACACGGAGGGCGCGAAGGACCACAAAGGGCCACGGAGGAGGACGGCGATCCCTTGTCCATGCGGGACTGCCGAAGGACGGAATGCGGCGCCGTGTCGCATGAACCGCTCCGTGGAACTTCGTGGCCCTTCGCGTGCGCCGTGCTAAAAATTCCGTTCCCGAGGCGGTGCGAACCACCGGGCGTACCAGCCCCCTCGGCACGCTGCCGTCGTTCCTTCCCT
>DAHWNE010000120.1 GCA_027340195.1 Acetobacteraceae bacterium
CGCCCCCGCCGCGCCGCCATCGGCGACCACCCCGAGACCGTCGCCCAGCGCGTGCAGCGCGCCGCGCAGATCCGGCGAGAACCGCGCCGCCGCGGTGGCGGCGAACAGCGGCGCCAGCTCGGCCGCGATGTGCCGGTCGAGGAAGCGCTGCGCCCGGGCGCGGATGCGCTCCCGCGCGGCCCCGTCCAGGAACGCCGCGTCCAGCGCCTCGGCCAGCGGCCGCAGCGCGACCGGGCCGGGGCGCAGCCGCGCCACCGCCTCGCCGTCCCAGGTGATGCGCGCTTCGGCGGTCAGCGCGAACGCATGGTCCGGAGCCGCCTCGAGGGCCGCCACTCGGCGCGGCATCTCGGCGGCCAGGGCGCGGCGGGCGGCGCGCAGCACCATCCGCCGGCGCTCGGGGTCGGCCTCCGGGTCGGGATGGAACGCGAGCCCGCGCAGCGCGCCCACCGAATGGCCCTCCACGATCACCTCCCCGCGCCGCGTGACCGCCGACAGCAGGGGGGTGCCGTCGTCGGCGTCCAGCCGGCGCAGCAGGAACGCGGCGCGGCGATCGACGAAGCGGGCCAGCAGGCGTTCGTGCAGCGCGTCGGAGAGCTTGTCCTCCACCTCCCGCGCCCGGGCTTGCCACTGCGCGGCATCGCGCAGCCAATCGGCGCGGGCGGCGATGAAGGCGGAGACGCGGATGCCGGCTAGCCGTTGCATCAGCGTGTCGATATCGCCTTCGGTGCGGTCCAGCGCCGCGATCGGCGCGGCCAGGAAATCGGCCGGCAGCAGCCCGCCGTCGGCAATGTGGTGGAACACCCGGGCGCAGAGGCGGGCGTGGGTCTCGTCGGCGAGCTTGCGGAAATCCGGGATCTGGCAGGCCTCCCACAGCCGGCGCAGCCGGGCGCGGCCGGTGGCGGCGCGGCGGATGGCATCATCGCGGGCGAGCAGGGTCAGGGTTTCGAGGTCGGCCGCCTCGTTGCCGCGCACGAGACCGGCGCGCGGGGGCGGGGCGTTGAGGCTGGCCAGCAGCGCGTCGAGGCCGGAGAAATCCAGCTCGGCGTTGCGCCAACAGAGCTGGGTCAGCGGGTCGAAGCGGTGCGCCTCCACCGCCTGGGCCAGGTCTTCGCTCATTGGCGGGCACTCGGCGGTGATGCCGAAGCTGCCGTCGCGCATCCCGCGCCCGGCGCGGCCGGCGATCTGCGCCACCTCGGCGGCGGTGAGCGGGCGCGGGCGGTGGCCGTCATGCTTCGAGAGACCGGCGAAGGCGACATGGTCCACGTCCATGTTGAGGCCCATGCCGATCGCGTCGGTGGCGACCAGGAAATCCACCTCCTTGTTCTGATACAGCGCCACCTGCGCGTTGCGGGTGCGCGGGCTGAGCCGGCCCATCACCACCGCGCAGCCGCCGCGGCGGCGGCGGATCGCCTCGGCGATGGCATAGACGGCGCCGGCGGAGAACGCGACCACGGCGCTGCGCGGGGCGAGTTTGGTCAGGCGGGTGGCGCCGGCGGCGTGCAGCTGCGACAGGCGCGGGCGGGTTTCCACCTGCGCGCCGGGCACCAGCCGGGTCAGCAGCGGGCGGATCGTCTCGGCGCCGAGGAACATGGTTTCCACCAGCCCGCGGGCGTGCAGCAGGCGGTCGGTGAACACATGCCCGCGGTCGGGGTCGGCGCAGAGCTGGATCTCGTCCACCGCCAGGAACTCGACCGGGCGGTCGAGCGGCATCGCCTCCACCGTGCAGGCGAACCAGCGCGCGTTCGGAGGGACGATCTTCTCCTCGCCGGTGATGAGGGCGACATTGGCGGCGCCGCGGGCGCGGACCAGGCGCTCGTAATTCTCGCGCGCGAGCAGGCGCAGCGGAAAGCCGATGATGCCGGAGGCATGGGCGGCCAGACGCTCCATGGCGAGATGCGTCTTGCCGGTGTTGGTCGGGCCGAGGACGGCGCGGACTCGCGGGGCGAAGCCGGACATGGGGGGATGGTCGGGGTTCGCGTGCGGGATGGCAAGCCGGGGCGAGGCGGCAAGCGACGCTGCGCGATCGTGACGTTTCGTCCAGCTTGCCGCATTCCCGCGCCGGCGGGGGGATCGCGCGTTGCCGGGCGGGCGACGCGTGCCTATTCTCTGCCCATCGCCGTCGCCACGGCCCAGCATCGAGGTCATCCGGACACCATGAGCGATCTGATCGTCATTGCTTTCGACTCCGAGGAAAAGGCCGAATCGGTCCGCCAGAAGGTACTCTCCATGCAGAAGGAGTATCTGGTGGAGGTGGGCGACGCGGTGGTGGCGGTGAAGCTGCCGAACGGGCATGTGAAACTGAACCAGATGTTCCACCCCACCGCCGCCGGCGCCGCGGCCGGCAGCTTCTGGGGGCTGCTGATCGGCGTGCTGTTCATGATGCCGCTGGTCGGCGTGGCGATCGGCGCCGGAGCCGGCGCGCTGGGCGGCGCGATGACCGATTTCGGGATCAATGACAAATTCATGAAAGAGTTGGGCGAGTCGCTCCGCCCCGGTGGCGCGGCGCTGTTCCTGCTGATCCGCAAGATGACCGCCGACAAGGTGTTCGAGGATTTGCGCGGCGTCGGCGGCACGGTGCTGCGCACCTCGCTGGATCATTCCCGCGAGCAGGCGTTGCGGGACGCGCTGGCCGGCCATCTCGCCACGCTGCCGGCCTGACGGGCGGTCTGCCGCCGAGGCGGGGCGTGCGTCGCCGTCCATGAGCGCCCGCGATCGGGCACGTTGTTCGACATCGGGAGGTTTGTGATGGCCGTCGAAGAACCCCCCTTCACCACCGTTCTGAGCGACGGCGCGTTCGAGATCCGCGATTATCCCGGGCTCATCGTCGCCGAGGTCACCGTGACCGGCGAACAGAAGGAAGCCGCGCGCAAGGGGTTTCGCCTCCTCGCCGGATATATCTTCGGCGGAAACCGGCGCCGTGAGAGCATCGCCATGACCGCCCCGGTGGCGCAGCAGCCGGAGAGCGAAAAAATCCCGATGACGGCCCCGGTCACCCAGGTCCAGGACGGGGGAAGCTGGACCGTCCGCTTCACGATGCCGCGCGCTTACAGCCTGGAGAGCCTGCCGCAACCGAACGACCCGAAGGTGCAGCTGAAACCGCTTCCGCCGACACGGTTCGCGGTGCTGCGGTTCTCCGGGCTGGCCCGCGCGGCGGACGTGGCGGCGAAGACCGAGACGCTGCGCGCCACGCTGCGATCACGCGGCTTGCGCGCCGCGGGTCCCGTGACCCTTGCGCAGTACAACCCGCCCTGGACGCCGTGGTTCATGCGGCGGAACGAGGTGATGGTCCCGCTGGAGCCGGGCTGATCGTGTCTCGGTTGTGCTCTGCATGGGCACCGCCGATATGTTGTCCTGTCGGACGGCTGTGACCGGAGACTTGCGGCACGGCGAGATCAGGGCGCGCTGCCGCTTGGGGGGAACTGCGGCACCCGGCGGAACTTCGCCGTGTCGTAGCCCTCGGCGGCGAACCGGGCGAGCAGCGCGTGAAGCTCCGCATCACTCATGCGCCGATGCCGCGACAGGACCCAGCCGTAATCCCGCCCCGGATAGCCCACCAGCGCGGTTCCGTAGTGCGGCCCGACGTAGAGGATAAGGTATGACAGATAGAGCGGCCAGAACGGCGACTCCCGCCAGTAGGCGCCGTGCCGGCCCTTCACCACATAGCCGTGCATCACGAAGCGCGTGGGCCGGCCGGAAAATCCCCCGCTCAGCCCGTGATAGACATCATGCACGTGGCCGTGCGGGAAACTGACGTCGAAATAGCTGGCGACATTGCCGCGCTCGGCGAAATACGGGATCTCGGCGATGATGTACCAGCGCCCCGCATAGCGCGACAGATCGACGTCGGGGGCCAGGCGCTGGCGGGTGCCGAAACCGGCGCAGCCGGACAGCGCGACCAGCAGCGCGAGCAGTGCGGGGAAGCGCTTCATGTCACCCTCTCGTAACGAATCAGCGAGCCGTCGCTGGCGGTGAACAGCAGGCCGGTCCAGACCCCGGCCTCGGTGTACCAGATGCGCATCCTGGCCGGGCCGGTGATGGCGTAGCAGTTCGCCGCCACCCGCGCCCCGCCGGCCAGCAGCGCCGGATGCGGCCCGAGCGGCTGCACCCGCGGGTGCAGCAATCGCCCGTTCTCCAGATTGATCCACGGTCCCCGCAGCTCCGCCCGGTTCCAATGGCTCGCGATCATCGCGTCGGCGGGCGCGCGATAGCGCGGCGTGCGGGTCCCCTCCACCCAGAAGCCGGAGGCATCGCGGGTCGCGCGCATGAACAGCGCGGTACCGTCGTCATCGGTGTGCGAGGCGGCCGCCACGCAGCGCCCGTCGCGCCAGGTTTCCTCCCCGCGCAGCCGGTAGCGGTAGAGCACCAGCGGGCCGAAGCGGACCGCGATATCGACGGCGATGACGACCCGCATCCCGCCCGGCGCGGGCAGGAAGCGCAGCACATGGGTGCCGATGCGGGATCCCTCGCGCAGCAGGCGGAAGTGCAGCAGGTCGGCGCGCGGCACCCCCGGCGCCACGACCGCGGCGGCCAGCAGCGCGCGGCGGGTCAGCACCCCCGTGGTTCCAAACGCCAGAGGCCGACGTCCACCCGCCCGGCGCGGAACCCGGCCTCGCAATAGGCGAGGTAGTAGTCCCACAGCCGGCGAAACCGCGGCGGGAACCCCTGGGCGGCGATCGCGGGCCAGGCGTCGTGGAAGCGCGCCCGCCAGGCAGCCAGGGTGAGCGCGTAGCTGGCGCCGAAATGTTCCCGATGCGTCACCGCGAAGCCATGGCCGGCGGCCAATCGCGCGATCTCCCCCGCCGAGGGCAGCATCCCACCGGGAAAAATCTGCCGCTGGATGAAGTCGGCGGCGCGGCGATAGGCCGGCAGGGCGTCCTCGGCGATGGTGATGGCCTGGATCACCGCTACCCCCCCGGGGGCGAGGCAGCGGCGAAGGGTGGCGAAATAGCTCGGCCAGAAGGCCACGCCCACCGCCTCGATCATCTCGATCGAGACGATGCGGTCATGGAGTCCCGTGCAGTCGCGATAATCCTGCAACAGGATCCGCGCCTGCTCGCCCAGCCGGGCGCGCGCCCAGTCCAGCTGGGCGGGCGAAAGGGTGATGCCGGTCACGCGTGCCCCGGCCTCGGCCAGCCGGGCGGCCAGCCCGCCCCAGCCGCAGCCGATCTCGAGCACGCTCCGGCCGGGGGCGAGGTCCAGGAGCTCCAGCACCCTCGCCTGCTTCTCCGCCTGCGCCTCCTCCAGCGTCATCCCCGGCCGGGTGAAGAGCGCGGAGGAATAGCTCATGCCCGCGTCGAGCCAGGCGGCATAGAAGGCATTGCCGAGGTCGTAATGGGCGCGGATGTTGCGCCGGCTGCCGCCACGGGTGTTGGCGCGCGCGGCATGGGCGAGGCGGTGAAACAGCCGCACCGGAGCCGGCCCGCCCTCGGCGCCCGGGATGCGGGCGAGGTTGCGCGCGGCGAGTTCCAGTAACGCCACCGGGTCCGGGCTGGACCAGTCGCCATCGATGAAGGCTTCGGCGAAGCCGTTGTCCCCGCCCAGCAGCAGCCGGCCGAGCGCGCGCCATCGGTGCAGCACCCAGACCGCCTCCGGCCCGGCTTCGGCGCCCTCCCCGCGCTGGCGGGTCCCGTCGGGCAGCACCACGACGAGGCTGCCGGCGGCGAGGCGGGCCAGCAACCGCCCGATCAGCCACCGCCCGGGATGCGGCCAGCCGGCGGCCGGGCGGTCGAGCGCGCGTTCGCTCATGCTAGGTCTCCTTGCGCGACGATGCTGATCGGCTCGGCCGGTGGCGGCGGGCAGCGGCGGATGCGCAGGCCCTTGCGCCAGAGCTTCGCCGCCTCCCAATGGATCGCCCCCAGCACCTGGGCCGCCAGCAGCGGGTGGCGGGCGAACAGGCCGAGCAGGGCGCGGTCGGTCAGCTCCCGCCGGCGCTGCGCGAGGCAGGCGGTCAGCACCGGCCCGGCCGCGTCGCGCGCCTCGATCGCGACGCTGAGCCGCGTGTCCGGCCCAACCAGCCGGAACCGGTACTCGAGCCCCATGTCCATAAAGGGCGAGACGTGAAAGCGCTTTTCGCACGCCTGGCGCAGCGGGCCGGGACCCTCGGCGACGGGGATCAGGTAGCTGTGGCGCTGGCCGAAGGTGTTGTGGACTTCGTACAGCATCGCCCGCAGCCGGCCGGTGGCATCGTGGCACCAGAACAGGCTGAGCGGGTTGAAGGCGAAGCCCAGCACCCGCGGCATCGCCAGCAGCAGGATGCGCCCGCCGGCGAGGTCGATGCCGGCGCGCGCGCCCGCCGCCTCGAGCTGCGCGCGCAACGGGGTGGCGTCGCCGGCGAGGTGGTCACGGGTGGAGAAGCCGAACAGATTGAAGCGCTCGGCGGAGAACCAGCGGAGCCGGGCGGCGAGCGCCGGAATCTCGTCGAGGTCGAGCAGCAGCGAGACCATCCGCCGCCGCAGCCGATGCCGCACCGGGCGCAGGCGGGTATGGACCACCGATCCCACATAGATCGCCGAGAGGGTCATGCCGCGATCGCCTCCCGCGGCATCGGCAGGCGCGCGGATTCGCCCTCCACGCGCCAGGGGCGGCGGACCCCGCCGATCGCCTCGGCCACGGCGAGCCCGGCCTGCAACCCGTCCTCGTGGAAGCCGGCGCCGAACCAGGCGCCACAGAACCAGGTGCGCCGCTGCCCCTGGAGGGCCCAGAGGTCGCGCTGGGCGCGCAGGGCCGCGGCGTCGAACAGCGGATGGGCGAACACCTCGCGACGGATCACCGTCTCCGGCGCCGGCGCCCGCGTCGGGTTGAGGGTGACGAAGACGTCGCCCGCCCCCGCCAGCGGTTGCAGCCGGTTCATCCAGTAGGTCACGCAGGGGGCGTCGCCGCCGAGATAGTTCCAGCTCGACCATACCGCCCGCCGCCGCGGCATCAGCGCCTTGTCGCGGTGCATCACCGCCAGGTTGCGGCTGGTGCCGATGGCCCCGAGCAGCGCCGCCTCGGGCGCCGAGGCGTCCTCGAGCAGCGCCCGGGCCTGCGGGGCATGGGTGGCGATCACCACCTGGTCATAGGTCTCCCATTCCGCGCCGTCGGCCGCGATCTCCACCGCCCCCGGAAGGCGGCGGATCGCCCGCGCCGCGCAGCCGAGCCGGAGGCGGGGCCCGAGCGGGGCCGCGAGCCGATGCACGTATTCGCGGCTGCCGCCCGCCACCGTCCGCCATTGCGGCCGATCGCGCAGCTTCAGCAGCCCGTGATTGGCGCAGAAGCGGATGAAGGCCAGCGCCGGGTAGTCGGCGATGCGCGCGGCCGGAGCGGACCAGATCGCGGCGGCCATCGGCAGCAGGTGATCGCGCACGAAGGCCGCGCCGTAGCCCCGCCGGGCGAGCCAAGCGCCGAGCGGGACCTCCGGGTCGAGCGTGCGCGCGGCGGCCTCCGCCTCGCGGTAGAAGCGGGCGATATCGCGCAGCATCGACCAGAAGCGCGGGCGGATCAGGTTGCGGGTCTGGCCGAACAGGCCGGCCAGGTCGGTGCCCGCGTATTCGAGCGCCCCGCCCTCCAGCGAGACCGCGAAGGACATGTCGGAGGGCACGGAACGAACCGCGAGGTGATCGAACAGCGCCACCAGGTTCGGATAGGCGGGTGGATTATAGACGATGAACCCCATGTCCACCGGCTCGGTGCCGCCTGCGGACGGGACATCGACGGTCAGGCTGTGCCCGCCGGGGCGCGGCGCGGCCTCGTAAACGGTGACGTCATGCGCCCCGGCCAGCAGCCAGGCCGAGGCCAGCCCGGCGATTCCCGCCCCCACCACCGCGATCCGCTGCCGCCGCATCCGAGCCTCGTTCGTGCTACCTGTCACCCCTTACGCAGCCGGCGGCGGACCGGATCACCGGCGCGGGAGTGATCCGATCCGGCGGATGCGGCGTAGAGGGGGCATGTATGTGTCGCGCCAGCCCTGGATGGTCTGGGCCGGGCCTGCCCGACGCCACGGGGAGCCCTGCCCGATGACCGACGCTCCGGACGCCACCCCCGCCGCCCTGATCGCGGCGGTGGCGCGCGGCGACCGCGCGGCCTTCGCCGTGCTGTTCGGCCGGTTCGCTCCGCGCATCAAAGCGTTGCTGATGCGCCGGGGTACCCAGGCCGCCGAGGCCGAGGAGCTGGCGCAGGAGGCGATGCTGGCGATCTGGCGCAAGGCCGCGCAGTTCGACCCTTCCCGCGCCACCGCCGCCGCCTGGATCTTCGCCATCGCCCGCAATCTGTCGATCGACGCGCATCGCCGCGCATCGCCGGCGCCGGCGGACGATCCGGGCCTCGCGCCCGACCCGCCGGCGACCGCTGACGCGCTGCTGGACGAATCGGAGCGCGCGGCGCGGGTGCGCGCGGTGATCGCCACCCTGCCCGCCGAGCAGGCCGAGGCGCTGCGCCTCGCCTTCTTCGACGACCGCTCGCACGCCGATATCGAGTCCCTGCTCGGCATCCCGCTGGGCACGGTCAAATCCCGCCTGCGGCTGGCGATGGGGCGGCTGCGGGCGGCGCTGGGAGATCTGGCATGATCCGCCACCATCCCGCCGATACCACCCTGCTCGCCTGCGCCGCCGGCAGGATGCCCCCTGCCCATGCGCGGGTGATCGGCGTCCACGCGGCGCTGTGCCCGCACTGCGCGGCGGGGCTCGCGGCGGCGGAAGCGGCCGGCGGAGCGCTGTTGGAGGCGCTAGCGCCGGTGGCGCTGGCGCCGGACGCGCTGGCGCGCACGCTGGCCCGGCTGGACGCCGCGGCGCCGGAACCCGCGCCCCCGGGGTTCGACCTTGCCGCGCTCGCCTCCGGGCGCTGGCGGCGTGTCGCCCCCGGCATCGCCATCATGCCCCTGATGGCGCGCGATGCGACCGACAGCCGGCTCGATCTGATCCGGGTCGCCCCGGGCCGCGCCCTGCTCGCGCATGGCCATTCCGGGGCCGAGACCACCTGCGTGCTGACCGGCGCCTTCACCGACGGCGCCGACAGCTACGGCGCCGGGGATTGCGTCGAAACCGATCCGGCGGTGGCGCATCAGCCGCGCGCCCTGCCGGGGGAGGATTGCATCTGCCTGATCGCGGTCACCCATCACCTGCGCCCGCGCTCCTGGCTTGGGCGGGTGGTGCGTCCATTGCTGGGGATGTGAGCATGTCCGCCACCGCCGCCGTCCCTGCCACGGAGTTCGGCGTGATGATCGCGCTGGTCAACCGTCTCGCCCCGCGCCGCCGGGTGCGCCACACCGAGGCCGCCTATCGCCCCGGGCCGCGCGGCGGGATCGACCTCTATCGCCCGGCCGATGCGCGCGATCCGCCCGGCGTGCTGTTCTTCTATGGCGGCGGGTGGGAGACGGGGGCACGGGCGATGTATCGCTTCGTCGGCGCCAGCCTGGCCGCCCATGGCATCGCCTGCGCCATCCCCGATTACCGGCTGTTCCCGGAGGTGCGGTTTCCCGCCTTCATGGAGGACGCCGCCGCGGCGCTGGCCTTTCTGGCCGCGCGCCGGTTCGTCGATCCGGCGCGGCTGGTGCTGATGGGGCACTCGGCGGGGGCGCAGATCGCGACCCTGCTCGCGCTCGATCCGCGCCACCGGCACGCCGCCGGGGCGCCGGCGCCGGCCGGGGTGGTCGGCCTCGCCGGGCCCTATGACTTCCTGCCGCTGCGCAGCCCGGTGCTGCGGGAGATTTTCGGCCCCGCCGAGACCTGGCCCGAGTCGCAGCCGGTTCGCTTCGCCTCCGCCGGGGCGCCGCCGATGCTGTTGGCGACCGGCGCCCGCGACCGCACCGTGCTGCCGCGCAACACGATCAGCCTGGCGGCGGCCCTGCGTCGGGCCGGCGCCCCGGTCACCGCGCGGGTCTATCCGGGCCTCGGCCACCGGGCGCTGATCGGCGGCTTCGCCCCCGGGCTGGGGGCGCTGCTGCCGGTCAGGCGCGCGGTGCTGCGCTTCATCCGGAGGGTGACATGAGCGCGCCGGCGGTGGCGCTGGCGGTGGTCGTCTGGCTATCGGTGGCGATGATGGGCGCCTGGGTGGCGCAATACGCGGCCGGCAACGCGAGCTGGGTGGATGTGGTCTGGACCTTCGCGCTGGGGGCGGCCGGGGTCGGCTGCGGCCTCGGCGCGCCGGGGCCGCGCGGGGTGCTGGTGGCGGCGATGGCCGGGCTGTGGGCGCTGCGGCTGGGCGGGCACATCCTGCGCCGCAGCCGAGGTGCCCCCGAGGACGCCCGCTATGCCGGGCTGCGGGCGGAGTGGGGCGCGCGGTTCCAGCGGCGCATGTTCGGCTTCCTGCAGATCCAGGCGGCCGCCGCGGCGATCCTGGCGATGAGCTTCCTGGCGGCGGCCCGCAACCCGGCCCGGCTCGGCGCGACGGACGCGCTGGGGGTGGCGCTGTTCGCCGCCGGGGTAGCGGGCGGGGCGCTGGCGGATGCGCAGCTGGCGCGGTTCCGGCGGGATCCCGCCAACCGCGGCGCGCTGTGCGAGCACGGGCTGTGGCGCCATTCGCGCCACCCCAATTATTTCTTCGAGGTCCTGGGCTGGTGCGGCTGGCCGCTGCTGGCGATCGCGCCCGGCTATGCGTGGGGCTGGTCGGCGCTGAGCGCGCCGGCGCTGATGTATGTGCTGCTGGTGCATGTCTCCGGCATCCCGCCGACCGAGGCGGCGATGCTGCGCTCCCGCGGCGCCGCCTTCCGCGCCTATCAGGCGCGCACCCGTCCCTTCCTGCCGCTACCGAAACGGAGACCGCGATGAGCCTGGTTGCCGCCGTCACCGGCGCCGCCGAGCGCCTGCCCCTGCCCGACGCCCTGACCCGGGCCGGGATCGCGCTGCTGGTGAACCGCACCGGCCGGGCGCTGGACCGCGCGCCGCCCGAGGCGGAGCGCGACTTCGCGCTCTCGATGTGGGCCTGGCCGATCGCCCGCTCCCCGGAGGCGGCCAACGCCCAGCATTACGAACTGCCGGCGGCGTTCTTCGGCCAGGTGCTGGGGGCGCGGCGCAAATACTCCTGCTGCCTCTATGCCGACCCGGCGGATACGCTGGACGTCGCCGAGGAGCGCGCGCTGGAGGTCACCGCCGCCCATGCGGGACTGGCGGATGGGCAGCGGATCCTGGAGCTCGGCTGCGGCTGGGGGTCGCTCAGCCTGTGGATGGCCGAGGCGTTTCCACGCGCCGCCATCACCGCGGTCTCCAACGCCGCCGCCCAGCGGCGCTTCATCGAGGCCGAGGCGCGCCGGCGCGGCATCACCAATCTGCGGGTGCTGACCGCGGACATGAACGAGTTCGAGCCCGACGGGCGCTTCGATCGCGTGGTCTCGGTCGAGATGTGGGAGCACATGAGCAACTGGCACGCGCTGCTGGCGCGCGTGCACGGCTGGCTGGAGCCGGGCGGGCGGCTGTTCCTGCACGTCTTCAGCCACCGCAGCGCCCCCTATGCCTTCGACCCCGAGGACGCGGCGGACTGGATCGCCCGGCACTTCTTCACCGGCGGCATCATGCCGAGCCACGGGCTGATCCGCGAGCTCGACCAGCATTTCACCCTGGCCGCCGACTGGCGCTGGTCCGGCACCCATTACCAGCGCACCGCGCGCGACTGGCTGGCCCGCTTCGACGCCAATCAGCCGGCGATCGCGCCGATCCTGGCCGAGGTCTATGGCGCGGATGCGGCGCTGTGGCGGCGGCGCTGGCGGCTGTTCTTCCTGGCCACCGCCGGGCTGTTCGGCGCGCGTGACGGCAACGACTGGGGGGTGAGCCACTACCTGCTGGCGCCGCGATGAGGCGGAGCGCGGCCACCCCCGAGGCCACCGCGTGTTTTCTCGCCCTGGTCCTGGGGGCGAACGGGCCGATCTACCCGCTCTACGTGATCGCGGTGGTCGGGTGGGCGAGCGGACATTGGGCGTTCCTGACCATGGGGGCGATGCCGCTGTTCCTGGCGATCCCGGCGCTGGCCCGGCGGGTGCCGGGCATGGCGGGCGGTGCGTTGTGGCTGGTGGGCACGCTCAATACGCTGTGGTGCATGAAGCTGCTGGGGCCGGCGAGCCTGGTGGGCGCGTTCCTGCTGCCCTGCGCCGGGCTGGCCGCGCTGCTGCCGGCGGGGTGGGCGCGGCTGGCCGGGGCCGGGCTGCCGCTGCTGGGGTTGCTGGTGCCGCATGCGTGGTTCGGCGCGGCGATCCTGCGGCTGACCGCGGGGCAGGCGGCGCGGCTGGCGAGCCTCAACCTCTTCAGCGCCGGCTGCCTGACCGGGCTGATCGGGCTGCGGCTGGGGAGGCTGATCGCGCCGGAGGGGCCGTAAGCCGCGGGGCTGGCGCGTGAGCGGTTGACGCCCCGACCGACCCATGGTCCGCATCGGTCCAGATCACAGCACCGGACCGACCGCCATGCCCGACCCGCAGGAGCCCCGCGCCGAAATCCCGCTCAGCCCCCCTCCCCTGCCCGCGCGCTGGGCCCTCGAGGCCGAGGTGGTGGTGATCGGCGCCGGGGCCACCGGCATGACGGCGGCGATCGTCGCCGCCGAGGCCGGGGCCTCGGTGATCGTGGTGGAGCAGGAAGCCGATATCGGCGGGCACGCCATCACCAGCGGCGGCAACGTGCCGCTGGGCGGGGGCACGCGCGCGCAACGCGATCACGGCATCGTCGATTCGCCCGCATTGCTGTTCGCCGACCTCACCGACTGGTCGGTGGTGGAGCCGAACGGATTTCCCGATTACCGTTACAACGACCGCGAGATCGTCCGCGCCTTCGTCGATGTCAATGTCGAGACCTACGACTGGCTGGTCGATCACGGGGTGGTGTTCGTCGATAAGGCGCCGGACGCGCAGGGCGGCAACGCGGTGGGCAACTCGGCCCCACGGGAGATGCATTGCGCGGTCTCGCACTGGCCGATGGTGCAGACCGGGAAGCCCGCCGATCCGGCCGAACAGGCGACGCGATCCTCCGGCAATGGGCTGATGCGCCCGCTGGAGGCGGCGGCGCGACGCGCCGGCGTGCGCATCCTGCTCGGCCACCGGATGGTGGGACTCTATCGGGAAGCGCCGGTCGCCGGCCGGGTGCTGGGAATCGCGGCGGATCATGGCGGCCGGCCGCGCGCCATCCGGGCCCGCCGGGCGGTGATCATCGGCACCGGCGGCTCGACCGGCCATGTCGCCTTCCGCCGCATCGCCGATCCGCGGCTGACCGAGGAATATTGCGGCCTCGCCGGGATGCCGTGGTCCGATCAGGACGCGAGCGGGGAGCTGGCGGCGATGGCGATCGGCGCCTCGCTGTGGGGGACCTACAACCAGACGGGCGAGTTCGGCTTCAACCTGACCAAGCCGGCGGCGATCGGCTGCCGCTACGGCTACCAGAATCTGCGCTGGTATCCGGGCAGCGCGGTGTTCGACCGCGCCGGCGCGATCGGGCTGCCGGTGAAGGACTGGCAGGACGTGATCACCGTCAACATGCTGGGACAACGATTCTACGACGAAACCGGGCGCGGGTTCACCACCAACAACTACAACTCGCTCGATCCCTATACGCAAGGAAGCTGGCGCAACGTGGAGCGGGTGAGCTTCCGCGCCAACAACTGGCTGAACGCCGCGATGGCCGGGATCGGCGACGGGCACAACGGCGGCGGGCCGATCTGGGCGATCTTCGATGCCGAGGCGGTGCGACGGGAGGGCTGGATCACCGAGCACCCGCATGTCGATCGGGAGGGCGGGTTCTTCTTCGAGGCCGATACCATCGCCGAGCTGGCGCGGCGGATCGCGATGCCACACCAGCGCGTGCCGATGCCGCCCGAGGGGCTCGAGCGCAGCGTGGCCCGCTACAACCGATTCGTGGAGACCGGGGTGGACGAGGATTTCGCCAAGCCCTGCCCGCGGTTCCCGATCGCCACGCCGCCGTTCTTCGCCGCCTGGGCGACGCCGGTGATCCATGACACGCGGATGGGGCTGCGCATCGATGCGCGCTGCCGGGTGATCGACCGCAACGGCGCGGTGATTCCCGGCCTCTATTGCGGGGGCGAATCGGCGGGCGGGTTCAGCGAACACGGGCTGTCGCGCGCGATCTGCCAGGGGCTGATCGCGGCGCGGGATGCGCTCACGCCTCGGCCAGAGGCAGGGTGAAGGAAAACGCGGTGCCGCCGTCCTCGACCGCCACGGCGGCGATGCGCCCGCCATGCTGCTCGACGATGCCGCGCGCGATCGCGAGCCCCATGCCGAGCCCATCCGGCTTGTCGGTCACGAAGGGCTGAAACAGCGCGCCCGCGACCGCCGGCGACAGGCCGGAGCCGGTGTCGCGCACGCTGATCCGCGCCATGCCCGCCTCCGTCCGCGCACTCACGCCGAGGAGCCTGCGCGGGGCGTCGGCCATCGCCTCGATCGCGTTGCGGATCAGGATCAGCAGCACCTGCTGGATCAGGGCGCGGTCGGCGCGCACCGGTGGCAGACCCGGCGGCAGGTCGAGGCGGACACTGACGCCGGTCTCGGCCGCGCCCACCAGCGCCAGCGCGCAGGCTTCCTCGATCAGCGGCGCGAGCGGCTCCGGCCGCGGGGCCGGGGCGGCGCCGGCGACGAAGCCGCGCAGCCGGCGGATGATCTCGCCGGCGCGCAGGGTCTCGGCCCGCGCGCGGGCCAGCGCCTCGGCGGCGCGGGCGGGATCGTCGCCCAGCCGTTCCAGCGCCGCCAGGTAGTTGGAAATGGCGGTGAGCGGCTGGTTGAGTTCATGGGCCAGGGCGGCGGCCATCTGCCCCATCGCCGACAGGCGGGTGGCCTGGGCCAGGCGCTGTTGCAGCTCCTGCATCCGCGCCCGTGTGGCCTGGGTCTCGGTGAGATCGCGGATGAAACCGGTGAAGCAGCGGGCAGCGCCGCCGCCGGCCTCGCCGACCGCGAGTTCCATCGGGAAGGTGGAGCCGTCGCGGCGTTCGCCGACCACGACGCGGCCGATGCCGATGATGCGGCGTTCGCCGGTGGCGAGGTAGCGGGCGAGGTAGGAGTCATGCTGGCTGCGGTACGGCTCGGGCATCAGGAAGGAGACGTTGCGGCCGGTCGCCTCGGCTGCGGTCCAGCCGAACAGGCGTTCGGCGGCGGCGGAGAAGCGGATGATGCGCCCTTCGGTGTCGATCACCACCAGGGCATCCGGGATGGTCTCCAGGATCGAGCGAAGCTGGGCGGCGTCGGTGCTGCGCGGGCGGTCGGGCATGGGGCGGCCTGGGGTTGCGGATGCGCTTGCATCGCGCCGCGGCCCAAGGCAAGCCGGGACCATGCGGCGGTTCTGGATCGTGCTGGCCTGTGCGGTGTTCCTGGCGGGGCTGATCCTGGATACCGGGGCGTTGCTGCGGGTGGGATGGTACTATTTCTGGGCCGGGCTGCGGGCACATCCGTGGTGGGCGTTGGGCCTGGTGGCGGCGGGGCTGGCGCTGTGGGCGGGGCGACGGTGGCTGACACGGCGCGGAGGGAAGCGGCAGGGGCGAAAGCGGCGGGGGCGAAAGCGGCAGGGCAAGCGCGGGGGGAAAAAGCCCACGGCGGGCGGGGCGCGCAAGAAGCGGGTGAGCACGGCGCCGGCCGAACCGGCGGTCGATGTCACCGCGCCGCCCGCCGCGACACCCCCATCGCCTCCGCCAGATGCGCCCGCGCCGCC
>DAHWNE010000110.1 GCA_027340195.1 Acetobacteraceae bacterium
CGCGGCGACGAGTTCGGCGAGTTGGTCAGGGTTGGTTGCCGATGCGATGGGGGCGGCGATGGTGGGTTTGGCGATCAGCCAGGCCAGCGCCACCTGGCCGGGTTTGGCGCCGGTGCGGGCGGCGACGCGGTCCAGTGCGGCGAGCACGCCTAGTCCGTGCGGGGTGAGGTATTTCGCCGCGCGGGAGCCGCGGATCCGCCCCTCGGCATCGGCGGCCGAGCGGTATTTGCCGGTCAGGAAGCCGCTGGCCAGGGAGTAGTAGGGGATGACCGAGACCTGTTCGCGCCGGCACAGCGGTTCCAGGCTCGATTCGAAGTCGGTTCGCTCGACCAGATTGTAGAGCGGTTGCAGGGTTTCGTAGCGCGGCAGGCCGAGTCTCGCGGAGGTGGCGAGCGCGGCCTCCAGCCGGGGCGCGCTGTAGTTGGAGGCGCCGATCACCCGCACCTTGCCTTGCGCGATGAGGTCGGCGAAGGCGCCCAGGGTTTCCTCGAGCGGGGTTTCGGGGTCGTCGCGGTGGGCCTGGTAGAGATCGACGTGGTCGGTACGAAGCCGCCGCAGCGAAGCCTCGATGGCGGTGAAGATGTAGCGGCGGGACAGGCCTTTCATGCCCGGCCCCATCTCGATCCCGCATTTGGTTGCGATGGTGACGCGGTTGCGGTTACCGCGGGCGGCGAGCCATTCGCCGATGATGGTTTCCGATTCCCCGCCCTGGTTGCCAGGGTGGAACCGGGAATACACGTCGGCGGTGTCGATGAAGTCGAAGCCGGCGTCGAGGAAGCCGTCGAGCAGCCGGAATGACATCGCGCGATCGGCGGTCCAGCCGAACACGTTGGCGCCGAAAGCCAGCGGCGCGAGCCGGATGGCCGAACGGCCGAGCTGACGCTGTTCCATGGTCTTGCGCTCCTGTGCGGGGAAGCGTTGCCTCGCCTCCCTCTGACGCCCATGCTGCCCGTCAGACACCGCGCGAACAAGACGGAGACGGTCCATGGAGTTCGGCATTTTCCACGAGTTCCCCGCCCGTGGCCCGGGCGGCGATGCGCGCGCCATCGCCGAGGGCATGGAGCTGGCGGAGGCGGCCGATCGCTGGGGGCTGGATGCGGTGTGGCTGGCGGAGCTGCATTTCGACCCCGACCGGTCGGTGCTTTCGGCGCCGCTGCCGGTGGCGGCGGCGATCGCGGCGCGCACGGAACGGTTGCATATCGGCATCGGTGTGCAGGTGCTGCCGCTGGCGCATCCGCTGCGACTGGCCGAGGAAGTGGCGATGGTCGATCAGCTGAGCCGCGGCCGGCTGATCCTGGGGGTGGGCCGCAGCGGGGTGGCGCGTACCTACGAGGCGTACGGGGTGCCGTATGCGGAAAGCCGCGATCGCTTCGCCGAGACGCTGGGGCTGCTGCGCCGAGCCTGGAGCGAGCCGCAATTCAGCCACCAGGGAAGGTTTTTTCACTTCGATACGGTCGCGGTGACGCCTCGCCCCTATCGTCCCGGCGGGCCGCCGCTGCGCGCCGCGGCGACCGGGGCGGCCTCGGCCGCCGCGATCGGACGCCAGGGGCTGCCGATTTTCGTCGGCGTCCGCCATGAGCCCGCGCGCCATCTGGCACCGACGATCGCCGCCTATCGCGCCGCCTGGACCGAGGCCGGCCATCCCGGCCAGGGGCCGGTCTATGTGCGCTGCCCGGTCTATGTGGCCCCCACCGAGCGGGAGGCGCGGGCGGAGGTGGAGGCCTCGCTGATCCATTACTACCGCGCTCAAGGTGCGCTGCTGGCCGACAGCGCCGGCCGCGCCGGGGTGGCGGAGGCCGCCGAACGGGCCCGCCAGGCGCGGGTGCTGGCCGAGATCACCTATGAGGAAGCACGTCGCGGTCTGGTGCTGATCGGCACGCCGGCGCAGGTGGCGGCGCGGCTGGCCGAGACACGCGCGGAACTCGGCATCGCCGGCGTTCTGGCGGAGCTGGATTGCGGGGGACGGGTGGCGCATTCTGGGGTGATGCGAGCGCTGCGGCTGTTATGCGAGGAAGTACGGCCGCTTGTGGGCGCAAGCTGAAACTGACCCTGCCGACGCAGCCGTCTTCAAGCGGTTCGCGGCCCGCCCCTCAACTCTCCGCCAGCCGTGCCCGCAACGCGGCCCGCACCGCGGCCACCACGGGCGCCCAGTCGCGGTCCCGCCCCTGACGAAACAACCGCGCGGTGGGGTACCAGGGGCTAT
>DAHWNE010000138.1 GCA_027340195.1 Acetobacteraceae bacterium
TTCCCCGCCCCCGACGGGGCGACCAGGGCGACGATCTCGCCGCCGGCCAGGGTCAGGTCCACCCCGCGCAGCACCGGCAGCGCGCCGGCGCCGGTGCGGTAGGTGCGGATCACGCCGCGCAGCGCCAACGGCGGCGGGTTACTCACTGCGCAGCGCCTCGACCGGATCGGTGCGCGCGGCGCGCCACGAGGGATACAGCGTGGCCAGCAGCGACAGCGCCAGCGCCATGACGATGACGCGGGTCACTTCCGCCCAGTCCAGCCGCTCCGGCAGATGGGTCAGGTAATACACTTCCGGGTTGAACACATCGACGCCGGTGACCCGGGTGACGAAATCCTGGATGCGGTCGAGGTTGAGGGTGAAAGCGATCCCCAGCACCGCCCCGGCGGCGGTGCCGACCAGCCCGACCGAGGCGCCGCACATCAGGAAGATCCGCATGATCGCCCCGCGCCCCGCGCCCAGTGTGCGCAGCACCGCGATGTCCCTGGTCTTGTCCTTGACCATCATGATGAGCGAGGAGATCACGTTGAACGCGGCCACCAGGATGATGAGGGTCAGGATCAGGAACATCACGTTCTGTTCCACCGCCACCGCGGTGAAGAAGCCGTTGTTGGAGGATTGCCAGTCGATCACGGTGAGCGCGCCGGGCGGGAAGGCGCGGCGGATGGCATCGGTGGTCTGCCGCACCCGTTCCGGATGGCGCACGGTCACCGCGATCTGGGTCACCGCGCCCGGCTTCTGGAAATAGATCTGCGCTGCCTTGAGCGGCATGAAGACGTAGCTGGAATCGTAGTCGTTCTCGCCCACGTTGAAGATCGCCACCACCCGGTAGGCGCGCACCCGGGGGATGGTGCCGAACGGGGTGGCCGCGCCCTGCGGGGAGACCAGGGTGATCCGCCCGCCGATCCCGACGCCGAACTGCCGGGCCATGCCGACGCCGATCGCGATCGCGTCGTTGCCGTGGAAGGCGGCGAGCGAGCCGGCCTCGATATGGGTGGCGACGGCGCGCAGCCGCGCCAGATCGGCGGGCGCGATGCCGCGCACGAAGCCGCCGGCCGAGGTCCCGTTCGGGTTGGTCAGCAGCACCTGGCCATCGACCACCGGGATCGCCGCGGTCACCCCCGGCAGGCGGGCGATGCGGGCGGCGACGGGGCCGTAGCCGGTGATGACCCCGCCCGGGCCATAGACGCCGAGATCGCCGTTGAAGCCCAGGATGCGGTTGAGCAGATCGACCTTGAAGCCGCCCATCACGCTCATCACGATGATGAGGGTCGCCACGCCGAGCGCGATGCCGATCAGCGAGAAGGCGGCGATGACGGAGACGAATCGCTCGCCGCTGCGCGCGCGCAGATAGCGGGCGGCCACGGCGCGTTCGAAGGCGTTGAACACCGGCTCAGCCGATCCGCGTCAGCGCATCGTCGCGCGCGAGTTCGACCCGTTCGCCGCTGGCGCGGCGCTTGAGCTCGACCCGTCCGGTCGCGGCCCCGCGCGGGCCGACCACGATCTGCCAGGGATGGCCCATCAGATCGGCATCGGCGAATTTCACCCCGGCGCGCTCGGCGCGGTCGTCATAGAGCGCCGCCGGGCCGAGCCTTGCGTAGAGCGCCTCGCACAGCGAATCGCAGACCGGATCGCCCTGCTTGAGGTTGAGGATGGCGGCCCGGAACGGCGCGATGGCGTCCGGCCAGATGATGCCGGCGTCATCGTGCGAGGCCTCGATCACCCCGCCCACGAGGCGGGAGACGCCGATGCCGTAGCTGCCCATCTCGGGATGGACCGGCTTGCCGTCGGCGCCGGCAACCGCGAAGCCCATCGCGGCCGAATATTTGGTCCCGAAATAGAAGATGTGGCCCACCTCGATGCCGCGCCCCTCGCGGCGGCGGGCGGCGGGGACCGAGGCCCAGGCGGCCGGGTCGTGCTTCTCGTCGGTGGCGGCGTAGTGGGTGGTCATGGAGGTAAAGAAACGCTCAAGGTCGGAGGCGTTCGCGTGGTCGAAGCCGCCGGCGCCCTGGGCGAGGTAGTCGATCTCCTCGAACGCGGCGTCGAAATAGACCTGGCTTTCGCCGGTGGGGGCGAGGATGATGAACTCGTGGCTCATGTCGCCGCCGATCGGCCCGGAATCGGCGGCCATCGGGATCGCTTTCAGCCCCAGGCGCTGGAAGGTACGCATATAGGCCAGCATCATCCGCCGGTAGCTGACCACCGCGCCGGCGTAGTCGAGATCGAAGCTGTAGGCGTCCTTCATCAGGAACTCGCGTCCGCGCATCACGCCGAAGCGGGGGCGCACCTCATCGCGGAACTTCCATTGAATATGGTAGAGGATCTGCGGCAGCTCGCGATAGCTGCGCACCGAGCCGCGCAGCAGGTCGGTGATCATCTCCTCGTTGGTGGGACCGTACAGCAGCTCGCGGTCGTGGCGGTCGCGGATGCGCAGCATCTCCTTGCCGTAATCGTCGTAGCGGCCGGATTCGCGCCAGAGCTCGGCCGGCTGGATGGTGGGCATCAGGCATTCCTGCGCCCCCGCGGCGTCCTGCTCCTCGCGGACGATCCGCTCGATATTGCGCAGCACGCGGTGGCCGATCGGCAGCCAGGCGTAGATGCCGGCCGAGGTCTGGCGCACCAGACCGGCACGCAGCATCAGCCGGTGCGAGGCGATCTGCGCCTCGGCGGGGGTTTCCTTGAGGGTGGGAATCAGGCTGTGCGACAGGCGCATGGGCAGGCGTTCCGGCGTGATGGCGGGCGGACCCTACGCAGATGCGGGCGGTTTGTCACACGTGGCGTCGGGGCAGGGGGGTGGCGTTCGATTTGTGCGCCGCACAACGAAACCCCGCAAGAAAATCATCAATACGGCGGGATTAGGGCGAGATTCCGCGTGACAGATACCGCCGAGTACGATAGCAAAAGAAAGGGCCCGGACGGGTGATCCCGCCGGGCCCAAGTTTAGGGAGGAAACGCCAGTCACACGGCAGGATGAGGAGCCTCTCCTCTTCCTGGCCGTGACGATGACAGTGTTTCTCCGGCATGTCCAAGACAAATTGCGCGGTGCAGCATAAAATTTTGCCTGTGGAGACGGCGTTTGCCGAAATCCCGGGCTGACTGAGGGGCGGGTGCCGAAAATGTCGGCATCCGCCCCTTCGTCATGGGCGGGTTTGAGCCGGCCCTCCACCCCGGGTCCGGGCGGCGCGCGCCGGGGCCGCACCACCATCCCGAGCGGATGGCCGGCTCAAGGCCGGCCATGACGTGCGGGCGGAGACGGAGGGAGGGGGGAATCGGGCGTCCCGATCACACCGGAATCAGGTGCAGCTCCACCAGCGGGCGCTTGCCGAAGCGCCGGCCCAGGGCGCGACGCAGCGCCGACCGCGCCGCTTCCTCCCGCTGCGCCGGATCGCGCCGCACCGAAGCCGGCAAATCCGCCAGCCCGGCGGCGAACTCCGCCGCCACCCGCGCCGCCTCCGGGTCCTCGGGATCGAACAGCCCGGGGGCGGAGATCCGCGGCTGCCCGCGCAGCCGCCCCTCGCCGTCGATCGCGGCGGTGCCGATCACCACGCCGTTGAACAGCATCCGCCGGCGGGCGGCCATCACGCCGCCCTCGAACGGGACCAGCCTGGTGCCGTCCAGCACCAGCCGGCCCACCGGCGCGCTGTCGATCACCTCCGGCCGGCCGGGCGTCAGCGCGAGCAGATCGCCGTCCTCGATCAGCACCGGCTCGGCGCCGGCCGCGCGGGCGAGCTCGGCATGGGCGGCCAGGTGCCGCCACTCCCCATGCACCGGCACCGCGTATTTCGGCCGCACCAGCCGATACATCCGCCGCAGCTCGTCGCGCGCCGGATGGCCGGAGACATGGACCAGGTGATCGGCATCCGTCATCACCGTGGCACCGCGGCGGACCAACAGATCCTGCATGGTGCCGATCGGGCGTTCGTTGCCCGGGATGACGCGCGAGGAGAAGATCACCGTATCGCCCTCCCCCAGCGCAACCCGTGGATGGGTGTCCATCGCCACCCGCGCCAGCGCCGAGCGTGGCTCGCCCTGGCTGCCGGTGATCAGGATCAGCAGCTCGTCGTCGGGGACGTCGTCGATGTCGTCCTCGGTCAGGAACGGCGGCAGCTCGGCGAGGTAGCCGCAAGCCCGCGCGGCGGCATCGAGATTGCGCAGCGACCGCCCGACCAGCGCCACCTGGCGCCCGGCGGCCCGCGCGGCGAGAGCCACCGATTCCACCCGGGCGACATTGCTGGCGAAGCAGGTCACGGCGATACGGCCGCGGAGATGGCCGATCAACGCGGCGAGGCTGCGGCGCACGTCGCCCTCGCTGCCCGAATGGCCTTCGACCATGGCGTTGGTGGAATCGCAGATCATGGCCAGCACGCCGCGCTGGCCGAGCGCCTCCAGCGCCGCCTCGTCGGACGGCGGGCCGAGCTGCGGCGCGGGGTCGAGCTTCCAGTCCCCGGTGTGCAGCACGGTCCCGGCCGGGGTGGTGATGGCCAGCGCCTGCGCTTCCGGGATGGAATGGGCCATGCGGATGAAGTGCAGCGCGAACGGCCCGAGCTGGAACGCGCCGCCCGGGGGGATGACGGTCAGCTTCACCTGGCCCAGCAGCTGCGCCTCGGCCAGCTTGCGGCGCAGCACCGCGGCGGCGAAGGGGGTGGCGAAGACCGGGCAGCGCAGCTGCGGCCACAGCCAGGCCACGGCGCCGATATGGTCCTCATGCGCATGGGTGATGACGAGGCCGAGCAAACGGTCGCGGCGCTCGGCGATGAAGCCGGGATCGGGCATCATCACCTCGACCTCCGGGTTCTCGGCGCCGCCGAAGCCGATGCCGCAATCGACCGCGAGCCACCGCCCGTCGTAGCGGTAGAGGTTCAGGTTCATGCCGATTTCGCCCGTCCCGCCGAGTGGCAGGAAGGCGAAATCCTCGGTTGCGTCGTTCATTCGATGTCGATGATCCTCGCGCGTTCTTTGGACAGGGTGGGGTGTGGATTGCGGCCGGCCAGGATGCGCAGCCCGTCGAGGGTGAGATCCGGCTCGATATGGGAGATCTGCAACGTGCCTTCGGCGAACAGGGGGGCGAGGCCGCCGGTGGCGATGACCGTCATCGGCGCGCCGAACTCGGCGCGGATGCGCGAGATCAGCCCTTCGATCAGGCCGACATAGCCCCAGTAGATGCCCGATTGCATGGCCGGCACCGTGGCCCGGCCGATCACCGCCTGCGGGCGGCCGATGCCGATGCGCGGCAGGCGGGCGGCGGCGTGGTGCAACGCCTCGATCGAGAGGTTGATGCCCGGCGCGATCACGCCGCCGAGATAGGCGCCGTCGGCGGCGACCACGTCGAAGGTGGTGGCGGTGCCGAAATCCACCACGATCAGCGGGCCGCCGAACCTTGCGTGCCCGGCGAGCGCGTTGACCAGCCGGTCGGCGCCGACCTCGTCGGGGTTGTCCACCTTGATCTCGAAACCCCAGTCCAGGCTGGCGCGCGCGATCAGCGGCTCGATGGAGAACCAGTCGCGGCAGAGACGGCGGAGGTGATAGAGCGCCGCGGGGACCACGGTGCCGATGACGGCGAGGTTCAGCTGGGACTGGGGGATGCCGGCGCGATCGAGCAGGGCGAGCAGCCAGGCGGCATATTCGTCCGAGGTGCGCTGGGCATCGGTGCGGATTCGCCACGTGCCGCGCCAGGCATCGCCGTCGCGAACGGCGAAGACGACATTGGTGTTGCCGGCGTCGATGACCAGGAGCATCCGGACCCTATAGCAGAAACCGCCCGGGCCGGGGGGAGGGGTTATTCTCCGCCCGGGGCGTGGCTCGGAAGCAGCGGGACGCCGGTGATCAGAACAGCGCCGCCGCCGCCGAGCCCGCCGCCGCGACCAGAGGCCCGGGGAAGAGGAAGAAGAACAGGGTGAAAATCCCCGCCGCCGCGGCGACGAACCCCACCACGTTGGAGCGCCGGTCGAATGCCTCCACCGGGGCGTCGAAATACATCACCTTCACGATGCGGAGGTAATAGTACGACCCCACCACCGAGGTCAGCACGCCGATGATGGCGAGCGTCCACAGCCCCGACTGCACCGCCGCCAGGAACACGTAGAGTTTGCCGAAGAACCCGGCCAGCGGCGGAATCCCGGCCATCGAGAACATGAAGATCGCGAAGGCCAGCGCCAGGCCCGGATCGGTCTTGGCCAGCCCGGCCAGGTCCGCGATCTTCTCCACCGACCGGCCCTGCCGGCGCATGGCGATGATGCAGGCCCAGGTGCCGGCGCTCATGAAGATATAGACCAGCAGATAGACCAGCACGCCCCGGATCCCGAGTTCGGTGCCCACCGCGAGGCCGATCAGCGCGTAGCCCATGTGCCCGATCGAGGAATAGGCCATCAGCCGCTTGATGTTGGTCTGCCCGATCGCGGCCAGTGCCCCCAGCACCATGGAAACGACCGAGACGATCTGGATGATGAGCTGCCAGGAGGCCAGCAGATGCCCGAACGGGCCGGACATGACCCGCAGCAGCAGGGCCATCGCCGCCACCTTGGGGGCGGTGGCGAAGAAGGCGGTCACCGAGGAGGGGCTGCCTTCGTAAACATCGGGCGTCCACATGTGGAACGGCGCCGCCGAGATCTTGAATGCCAGCCCGACGATCACGAACACGATGCCGACCACCAGCCCCGGCGAGGCGGTCCCGTTCAGGAGATGGCCGAGCGTGGTGAAATCCATGGTGCCGGAAAACCCGTAAACCAGCGAGATCCCGTAGAGCAGCAGCCCCGAGGCGAGGGCGCCGAGCACGAAATACTTGAGCCCCGCCTCGGAGGACCGCACATCGTCGCGGGCGAAGGCGGCGAGGACATAGAGCGCCAGCGATTGCAGCTCGAGCGCCACATAGAGAACCATCAGATTGTCGGCCGAGACCATGCCCATCATGCCGACGGTGGCGAACAGCATCAGCACCGGGAACTCGAACCGCGCGAGGCCGTTGCGCGGGTTGTAGTCCAGCGCCAGCATCAGCGAGAAGGCGGCACCGATCAGGATCAGGATCTTGGCCAGCCGCGCGAAGGGATCGACCAGGAACTGGCCGTAGAACCCGACCCCGTCGGGGCGGGTCAGCACCAGCAGGCCGGTCACCATGAAGGCACCCAGGGTCAGCATGGCCGCGAGCGGCGTGCCGTCCGGCTTGCGCAGCACGCCGATCACCAGGATCGCGAGACCCGCCAGCGACAGCACCAGTTCGGGAAGGACGACGGTCCAGTTCATCGTGCGGCCTCCGCGAGCCGGATGGCGGGGTGTGGCGGCCGGGCCATCGCCTGTTCATGCCTTGCCACCATCTGCGTGACGGTGGCGTCCCAGAACCGGGTGAAGCTGGACGGGTAGATGCCCATCCACAGCGCCAGGATCACCAGCGGCGCGAACACCGCGATCTCCCGCGGGCTGACGTCCAGGATGCTGCGCAGATCGGGCCGGGTCATGCGCCCGAACACCACCCGGCGATACATATAGAGCGTGTACATCGGCCCCAGGATGAGGCCGAGCCCACCCAGCAGCGCCAGCCAGAAATTCACGTGCAACGCGCCGATGACGACCAGGAACTCGCCCACGAAACCCGAAGTGCCGGGCAGGCCGACCGAGGCCATGACGAACACCATGAACAGGAAGGCGTAGAACGGCATCCGTTCCGCCAGCCCGCCATAACGCGCGATCTCGCGCGTGTGCATCCGGTCGTAGATGACGCCCACCAGCAGGAACAGCGCGGCCGAGACGATGCCGTGCGACAGCATCTGGAACAGCGCGCCCTGGATGCCCTGGATGTCGAAGGTGAACAACCCGATGGTGACCACGCCCATGTGCGCGATCGAGGAATAGGCCACCAGCTTCTTCATGTCCTCCTGCGCCAGCGCGACATAGGCGGCATAGACCACCGCCACCACCGACAGGGTGAACACCAGCGGCGCCAGCTCGGCCGAGGCCTGCGGCAGCATCGGGATCGAGAAACGGAGGAACCCGTAGGCCCCCATCTTCAGCAGCACGCCGGCCAGGATGACGGACCCGGCGGTGGGCGCCTCCACATGCGCATCCGGCAGCCAGGTGTGCACCGGCCACATCGGCACCTTGACCGCGAAGGAGGCGAAGAACGCGAGGAACAGCCAGAACTGCATCTTCGCCGGAAAATGCGTGTGCAGCAGGGTCGGGATGTCGGTGGTATGCGCGTAGCGCCACATCGCCAGCAGCGCGAGCAGCATCAGCACCGAGCCGGTGAGGGTGAACAGGAAGAACTTGAACGCGGAATAGACCCGCCGCGG
>DAHWNE010000144.1 GCA_027340195.1 Acetobacteraceae bacterium
GTCCCCGAGGGGGTGGAAGGCCGCGTCGGCTACAAGGGGCCGGTGGGGCCGGTGGTGCATCAGCTGGTGGGGGGGGTGCGCGCGGGCCTGGGCTACACCGGCAGCGAGTCCATCCCCGCGCTGCAACGCAACGCCCGCTTCCGCCGCGTCACCGGCGCCGGGCTGCGGGAGAGCCATGTCCACGATGTGGCGATCACCCGCGAGGCGCCGAACTACCGCCAGGAATGACCGGCTTGCCGGTGTCGATCCATCGCCTTATTTGTTGAGTCGGATAGCAAGGGTCTCCTCGATGCCCACGGTCGGTGTGCTGGAAGCCCGCAACGCCCTGCCTCGGCTGATCGCCGAGGTCGAGGGGGGAGCGGAGCTTTGCATCACCCGTCATGGGCGACCGGTGGCGCGTCTCGTTCCGGTCGACCCGACGCTGGACCGTGAGCGTGCCCGCCGTGCCGCGGCGGGGTTGCGCGCGGCCAGCGCTGGGCTGAGCCTCGATGGGCTGTCACTGAAAGCGATGATCGCGGCCGGGCGACGGTGAGTCTGGTTCTCGACGCCTCAATGGCGTTGGCCTGGTGCTTCGAAAGCGAGCAGACCCCGGCGGTGATGGCAGTACTGGACCGGGTGAGCGAGCATGGCGCTCATGCCCCCGCCCTGTGGCCGATGGAAATGGCCAATGGCCTCGCGACGGCGCAGCGCCGCAAGCGCCTGACCGCGACGCAGCGGGCACGGCTGGCCGGGCTGGTGCAGGCGCTGCCGGTGCGTGTGGACCCTGGCTCGGCGATGCTGACCTGGGGAGCGATCGCTGTGCTAGCCGAGCGCTACGAATTGTCTGTCTACGATGCCGCTTATCCGGAATTGGCGATACGTCTGGCTCTGCCGCTGGCCAGCCTGGACAAGCCGCTGCGGGCCGCCGCAGTCTCGGCGGGGGTGGCGCTGGTGGAATAGACCAGCGCGCGCCCGCGCGCTAAACGGCGTCACCGCAACGCGGAGACCCTCCCCCCATGGCCGTGATGTCCGACCGCTGGATCCGCGCCATGGCGCGCAGCCAGCGGATGATCGAACCCTTCGTCGAAGCTCAGAAACGCGAGGGCGTGATCAGCTACGGTCTGTCCAGCTACGGCTACGACGCGCGGGTGGCCGACGAGTTCAAGATCTTCACCAACGTCAACTCGGCGGTGATCGATCCGAAGGATTTCGCCGCCGACAGCTTCGTGGACCGCAAGACCGACACTTGCATCATCCCGCCCAACAGCTTCGCCCTGGCCCGCACGGTCGAGTATTTCCGCATCCCGCGCGACGTGCTGGTGATCTGCCTGGGCAAATCCACCTACGCCCGCTGCGGCATCATCGTGAACGTCACCCCCCTGGAACCCGAATGGGAAGGCCAGGTGACGATCGAAATCAGCAATACCACACCGCTGCCCGCCAAAATCCACGCCGGGGAAGGTATCTGCCAGTTCCTGTTCCTGCAAGGTAACGAGCCGTGCGAAACCAGCTACGCCGACAAGGCCGGCAAATACATGCACCAGCGCGGCGTCGCGCTGCCGCGGTTGTGATGGGGGGCAGGAAGACCAGGGGGCGCTGCCCCCTGGACCCCCGCCAAGGGCTGGCCCTTGGAACCCCCAACTTTGCCCTGGTGAGGGAGGAGAGGTGGCCGGGTGCCGGGCTGCGCCGGTGGAACCGGCCCGCCTCGGAACCCGGCCACCCCCCCTCCCTCACCAGGGCAGACTATTGGCAGTCCAGGGGGCCATCCCCCTGGCAGGGGGTCCAGGGGGGCAGCGCCCCCCTGGCCTTCCTCCCCCTCACCGCCAGGGCCTCGTGATGGACCGTATTCGCATACGCGGCGGCCGGCCGCTTTCGGGGGATATTCCGATCGGGGGGGCCAAGAATGCCGCCTTGCCGCTGATGGCCGCCGGTCTGTTGACCGAGGACCGGCTGGAGCTTTCCAACGTGCCCGCGTTGGCCGACATCGAGACCATGGCGGCGCTGTTGTCGCAGCATGGGATCGCCGTCGAGCCCGAGGGACGCGTGCTGCGCCTGGGCGGGCGGATCACCGACACCGAGGCGCCCTATGACATCGTGCGCAAGATGCGCGCCTCGGTGCTGGTGTTGGGGCCGTTGCTGGCCCGGGTGGGGGAGGCGCGGGTTTCGCTTCCCGGAGGCTGCGCCATCGGCACCAGGCCGGTCGATCTGCATCTGAAGGGTCTCGAGCAGATGGGCGCCGAGATCCGGCTGGATGCGGGCTACATCAATGCCTCGGTGCGCGGTCGGCTGCATGGGGCGACCATCGTGTTCCCGTTCGTTTCGGTGGGCGCGACCGAGAATCTGCTGATGGCCGCCTGCTTGGCGGAGGGGCGGACGGTGTTGGCGAACGCGGCGCGGGAGCCGGAGATCGCCGATCTGGCGCGCTGCCTGACGGCGATGGGGGCGCGGATCGACGGCATCGGCACCGACCGCCTGACCATCGAGGGCGTGGACCGACTGCATGGCGCACGTCACGCCATTCTGCCCGACCGGATCGAGACCGGCACCTATGCCTGCGCCGCCGCCATCACCGGCGGCTCGGTGCGGCTGTTGGGCGCGCGGTTGGAACATCTGGGGGCGGTGGCCCGCACCCTGCGCGACGCCGGGGTGGACATCATCGAGGAGCCCGCGGGGCTCCTGGTGCGCCGGCTGAACGGGCTGCACGGGGTGGATGCGATGACGGAGCCCTATCCGGGCTTTCCGACCGATATGCAGGCGCAATTCATGGTGCTGATGTCGGTGGCCGAAGGGGCGGCGATGATCACCGAGACCATCTTCGAGAACCGCTTCATGCATGTGCCCGAGCTGAACCGGATGGGCGCGCGGATCAACGTGCACGGCGCCTCGGCGATCGTGCGCGGGGTGCCGTCGCTGTCGGGGGCGCCGGTGATGGCGACCGATCTGCGCGCCTCGGTGTCGCTGGTGCTGGCCGGGTTGGCGGCGCGGGGGGAGACGGTGGTGAACCGGGTCT
>DAHWNE010000160.1 GCA_027340195.1 Acetobacteraceae bacterium
TGACGGCGGCCCGGGTCATCGCCGCATCGGCGGCGGTGTCGATGCCGATCACCCGGCGCGGACGGTCCTGGGCGGCGAATCCCACCACCATGCCGGCCTGGGTCGAGCCGGTGCAGGTGGCGGTGATGATGGTGTCGAAGAACATCCCCGCCGCCGCCTCCTGCGCCGCGAGCTCCTCGGCGAAGCGGACATAGCCGAGCCCACCCAGCGGATGGTCGGACGCGCCGGCCGGGATGGCGTAGGGCCGTCCGCCCTCGCGGCGCACCGCCTCCAGCGCGCGGTGCCAAGTGTCCTTCTCGGCGGTGGAGTAGCCCTCGCCTTCCAGGATGGTGGTGGCGCCCATCAGGCGGGAGAGCAGGATGTTGCCGACCTGGCCGTAGGCGGGGTCGTCCCAGCGGGTCCATTCCTCCTGCACCAGGCGGCAGCGCATCCCGAGCCTGGCGGCCACCGCGGCCACCTGGCGGGTGTGGTTGCTCTGGATGTTGCCGATCGAGACCAGGGTGTCGCAGCCCTGCGCCACCGCCGCCGCGGCGAGGTATTCGAGCTTGCGGATCTTGTTGCCGCCGAAGGCGAGGCCGGAGGCGGCGTCGTCGCGCTTGGCCCAGAGCTCGATGCCGAGCAGGCGGGAGAGCCGGTCGAGCCGATGCAGGGCGGAGGGGAAGAAACCGAGGCTGAGGCGGGGGAAGCGGGAGTCGAGGTCGAGCGGCATGGCGGGCTCCGGGGTGGGGACTGGCGCCCCGATAGCGCCAGTAGGAGAGAAGATGTTGCGGTTCTTTCGCCATGATGGCACTGTTTCTGTGAGAAATCGGTGTAGACTTCGATGGATACTCGGACAAATGACGGATTGACGGAAGAAAGGTCGTCGGCTCTCGATGCCGCGGATCGTCGCATCCTGCGTGCCCTGCAGGCGGACGGGCGTTTGTCCAACAAGGCCCTGGCGCGGCTGGTGAATCTCAGCGAATCCGCCACCTGGACCCGCACCCGCCGCCTGTTCGCCTCGGGCGTCATCCGCGCCGTCCGCGCGGTGCTGGACCCGGTGGCGCTGGGCCAGCCCACCCTGGTGCTGGTCGGCGTGGTGCTGGACCGCTCCACGCGCGACAGCTTCGCCGCCTTCGAGGCCGCGGTGCGCGCCCTGCCGGAAGTGCTGGACTGCCATCTGGTGGCCGGCGAGGTGGATTATTTCCTGCGGGTCCGCACCGACGACATCGCCAGTTTCACCCGCTTCCACGGCACCCATATCCTGGCCCTGCCCGGGGTACGGCAGGTGCGCACGTTCTTCGTGCTGTCCGAGGTGAAATCGGACGCCCCGCTGGCGGTGTGATTGGATGCCAAGCGCTCAGCGGGGCGCAGCGACACCGCCGGAGCGGTCAGGCTCCATTGGCTCGCAAAGCTCCCACCAACAACAGCGCCCCGACGCCGACGGCCAGCAGCGGCGCGCTGCCCGGTTCCGGCGCCGGTTGGCCGTCAACGACAACGTTGGAGACCTGGAGCTGGCCGCCGGAAAATCCAGCGTTCCAATAAGTGAACCACATATATCCAGGGCCGGCGAGATACTGGCTTTGATAGAGATCTCCCTCGCCACCGTTCAGTCCGCTGTAGTCCGGATGAGTCAGCGTACCGACATCCGATGACGTCGCGATGTCCAGGACGCTCAGCGTGGTGGTCACCGGGTCGCTGGGAAGCGTGCCGCGGGTCCAGTTCATCTGAAAATCGTACCAGCCCGCGGAGGTGACGGTGCCGAGCGATTGGAATGTTTGTCCATTGGAACTAAAGCCGGTCGAGCCGGAGAGGGTGATCCCGTTCGCCGTCCCGGTGGCGATGATGTCCTCTTCAGCGCCCCAGAGCGTCGGGGTAGGCGTCCCTCCGCCGTAGGAGTTATAGACGGTCGCGTTTGGCGCCTCGTCGAGCATGAACTGCCCAGACTGGAAATTCACGTTGGCCGGATCGAGATAGACCGCGATCGACTGGCTCAGCGAAGCGAAGGACGAGGTATCAAAATAGGTGTAGCCGAACTGGGTAGTTGGGCCGGCGTCCAAAAAATTCTCGGTGTTCGGCAATGTGGTCATGCCCCCGCCCGTCGCGCCACCGGTGGCGCTGGTCGTGATCGTAAGCGGCGAGCCGAATGTATCGGCCCAATCTCCTGGATTGCCATTGGCGAAGGTCAGCGACAGCGCGTGAGCGGGGGAAGCCAGGAGAAGAGTCGTGACGACACCGAAGGCGAGCGCGGTCGATAGGGACAAATTTCTCATTGTTGGGTTTTCCCTCGGAGTTGGCGTGGCGGGTCTCACAAAGTTTATGAAGCCTGACTCGCTTTATTATCAGCCGTCAAGAGTCGATATGTGATTTTTTGAGTCGGTCTCCGAGTTTATGAAGGCTTCCCGCCGTCGAATCTCGGGCCACGTGAGGGCGGGATGAACGGTCAGTCGGCGTGACCTCCAGCCCATTGCTGCGTTGACTGCTTGATCGGCGTCAATGCCGGCTCGTCTGCCGCGCGCAAGACTGCCGCGGTTCCTCGACGGGAGGGTTACCGATGAAAGCCGTGATGCTGCTGACCGCCAGCGGGCCGCTGGTCATCCTGACGTCCTATGCCTCGGCGCTGCACCCGGCACTGCTGGAGAAGCTAAAAGGCAAGGGCATCCGCAAGTTCATCGCCTTCGATCTGCCGCTGGAAGCCACGCGCTGGCGCTACGGCGGACATTTCACTGCGGTCGCCGAGGACCTGTCGGAAAGCGATGACCTGCGCGTGCTCGATTTCGACGGGCACCACATCTTCGATCTGTTCCGCTTCGCCGAGCTCGGCGCGCCGGTGTTCCACGAGGGCTGATCACACCGGCAACGGCGCGGCCTTCATCCGCTCCATGGCGAAGCGGGAGGTGACGTTGCGCAGCGGCAGACGGGCGATCAGCTTGCGATAGAACCCATCATAGGCGGCGATATCCGGCACCACGACGTGCAGCAGATAATCCACGTCCCCGCTCATGCGCCAAGCGTCCACGATCTCCGGCGTGGAGTCGATCACGGCGGCGAAGCGCTCCAGCCAGTCGGCGGAGTGATCGGCGGTCTCGACCGCGACGAACACCGATACGCCGAGGCCGAGCCGCGCCGCGTCCAGCCTGGCGACCCGGCCAAGGATGATCCCCTCTTGCTCCATCCGCCGGATGCGTTTCCAGCAGGGGGTGGGGGTCAGGCCGACCTTGTCGGCGATCTCGGCCAGCGATAGCGCGGCATCGACGGCGAGCAGACGGAGGATTTCGCGGTCGACTCGGTCGAGTTCGCGGTCGGCGGACATGGGCGGTTCCTTGGGCTGGGGCAGAACTTTCTCCACTCCGGCCAGAATAAGCCATCGGTAGAAAAAATCTACTACTTGCCCTCGGGCATCCGCGCGCCGGCCGATGCCGCATGGCCCGATTCCGGGCCGGGCCGGCGGGTGGCAACCTCCTTGCTGCGCTCCTGATAGCCCGGGCGCAGCGCGATCCAACGCACCCCGTCGGACCAGCGGGCGAGCAGCGGGATGAAGCGATGGGTGCGTGCCATGCGCCCGATCAGCGCATATGCGGCATAGGGTTCGCTGACCGGATGGGTGCCGATCTTCTCGATCACCGTGCCCGGGGTGATCCCGCGCACCCAGGCCTCCGAAGCATGGTCAACCGCCACCACCAGCAGCCCATGGACCTTGCCAAGGTTATATTCCTTGCGTGCGGCCGCGTTGATCTTCGTCCACAAAAGGCCGAGCCCGGGCGCCGGCAGCGGCGGGCGGGCACCCGGTGCCGGCACCATCGCGTCGCGTTCCTCCATCAGATGCGGCCAGGGCAGGGTGGCGATCTGAACGGTCCGCGTTACGCCCGCGTGCCAGTAGGTGACCGGGATTGGTTTCCGGATCGGGAACAGTGCGATCACCCGCATCAGCGCCCGCGCGGTATTCGGCTTGGCGAACCCGTAATGCAGGATCACGTCGCCCGAATGCAGCCCCGCCTTCGCCGCCGGGCTGCCCGGGGTGACCGCGGTCACCAGGAACCCCTTCGCCCGCGCCAGCCCGAAGCCACGCGCGAGATCGGGCGAGAGGTCCTGCACGCTGACCCCGATCCAGCCGATCGGTGCTTGTTTCGGGTCGACCAGGTGCTGCAATACATAGCCGGCAACGGTGGAGGAGATGGCGAAGCCAAGCCCGTTCGATCCCTCGCCGGCCTTGTTGGTCAGCAGGATCGTATCGACCCCGACTACCTGGCCCTTGGCGTCGATCAGCGGTCCGCCCGAGTTGCCGTGGTTGATCGCCGCGTCGGTCTGCACGTAATCGTCGAAAGGCGACATCATCAGGCTGCGGTTCACGCCGCTCACGATGCCTGCCGACAGCGAGGTGCCGACGCCGAGCGGATTGCCGACCGCCAGCACCGGATCGCCCGGGCGCACCGCATCGGGGCCGGCGAGTTTCAGGGTCGGCAGTTTGCGATGCACATCGATCTTCAGCACCGCCAGATCGACCAGCTTGGCCGCCGCCACCAGATGCGCCGGCACCTCGGTGCCGTCATGCAAGGTCACGGTGATGCGGAAGGCGCCGGCGATGACGTGCTTGTTCGTGAGGATCAGCCCGTTGTGGGAGACGATGAAGCCGGTGCCGACGAACCGCTCCCGCTCGCCGATTCCGGCGTGGCTGCTGCGCTTGTGGACCACCAGCGAGGTGATGTTGACGACCGCCGGAACCACCCGTCGCGCGATCGCGGCCCAGGAACCGGCGGGGCCGAGGCTGCCGGCGAGCGCCGGGGCGGACAAGCCGGGCGAGACGGCAAGGAACAGAAGAACGATCCACGCGGCGACACGACGCATTATCGATGATCCTCCCCGGCCGGCGATGCGGACCGGGCTCCGAGCCCGGTCCGCGCGTGGCTCAATGCTTCGGCTTGGCCTTGGCCGAGCCGTTGCCGGGCGAGCCGCCGTAGGACTTCATCCCATTGGTGGTCGCCGACCCGTTGCCGGGCGAGCCGCCATAGGACTTCATCCCGTTGGTGGTCGCCGAGCCGTTGCCCGGGCTGCCGCCGGTATCCTTGGGCATGGTCGCGGCCAGCGCGGCCGAGGCCGAACCGAGCAACAGGCCCGCTGCGGCAACCGCCGCGATAATCTGGCTTTTCATCAAGTCCCTCCGTGTTGCGAACACCGGCGCGCTTCGCCAGCAATGCTCAAGTGTGGCCGTCCCGCCGCCTGGTCAAGCCCCGGCTCATGGGACGAAGGTGACCGTCGCCTCCCCCAGCCCGGCAAACCGCGCGGTGCAGCTGTCTCCCGGCTTCAGGAAGCGCAGCCCGGTGAAAGTGCCGCAGGTCACGAACTGCCCCGCCCGCACGCCCCGCCCGCCGCGCAGCATGTTGGCCAGGGCGGTGGCCACCTTAAGCGGGTCCCCCGACGGATTGCCGCCGTTCTGATCCAACACCGTTTCGCCGTTTACGATCAGGCTCACGTGGATGTGTTCCAGATCGAGTCCGGCCCAGTCGGCCTTCGGCGCGGCATGGACGAAGCCGCCGTTGCTCACGCAATCGGCCAGCTTCTCCAGCATGGTACGTTGCGTATGATCCTGATAGCGGCTGGTGATGAGCTCCACCGCGGCGCAGGGCTGCACCACCGCGGCCACGTCGGCGCGCGTATAGGCGGCCTCGCGCGGCGGCAGATCGGCGGTGAAGCGAAACGCCACCTCGCCCTCCACGCCGCATAGCGGGATCTCGGAAACCGGTACCCGCGCCGGGCTGGCATGGATGGTGTGCGCGTAGATCAGCCCACGGGTCGGCTCCTCCGCGCCGACCGCGGCGGCCTTGAACGCGCCCACCGCCTGGCCGACCCGGGCGGCGGTGGCGTCCTGGATCGCGTGCGCCTCGGCGATGCTGGCCGGCGCCACCGCCAGCGCGGCCAGCGGCGGCCCGCCGGCCCGCGCGGCGGCCAGCGCGGT
>DAHWNE010000167.1 GCA_027340195.1 Acetobacteraceae bacterium
TCGTTGGCGCGCACGGCGAGCCGGGTGGAGGCGGCGGCGGATTTGGCGGCCTGATAGGTCTGCCAGGCCTGCACCGCCTGCTGCACCGCGGTGCGCCGGGCGCCGGCGAGCAGATGGATCTGCTGGCGCGCGGTCTGCCGCGCCTGCCGCACCGTCGCGTATTCCGACCCGCCCTGATAGAGCGGCACCGAGAGATTGAGCAGCGCGGTATAGCCGTTCACGTCGGAACTGCGCGCGCCGGAGTTCTGCGACTGGAACGCCTGCGCTTGCAGGCTGAGCTGCGGCAGCAACTGGCCGATTGCGGCGCTGACCGCGTTCTTCGCCGCCGCCACGTTGTAGCGCGCCGCCACCACATTGGGGTTGTTCGCCGCCGCCATGGCCGAGGCGCCGCGCATGGTCTTGACCGGCAGCATCAACGGCTGCGGCGGCACCAAGTCTCGGGGCGGTTCGAAGCCGATGGTCTTGCGATAGGTGGCGCGCGCGGTCTGCAGATTGCCTTCCGCCGTCTCCCGCTGCGCCTTGGCGCCGGCCAGGGCCGCCTCGGCCTGCGCGACATCGGTGCGGGTGACCTCGCCGACCTGGAACTGGTCCTCGGTGGCGCGCAGCTGCTGGCGCAGCACCTGTTCGTTGTTGATGTTGAGTTGCAGCAGCTGCTCGGCCTCGATCACGCCGACATAGGCGTTGACCGCGTCCGACAGGCTGGTTTCCTCCTGCGCGATCAGGTTGGCGCGCTCGGCCATCACCAGGTCCTTGGCGCGATGGACGTTCGCGGTGGTGCGCCCGCCGGTATAGAGCGGCTGGGTGATCGTGGCCTGGGCAGTGGCGACGTCGCGGTCGGTGGGGGTCTTGAGCCAGCCGCCGATGAAGGGGGTGTAGGTGCGCGACAGACCGTCGCCGTAGCCGACCCCGCCGGCCACCACCACCGTCGGGCGCCAGCCGGCGCGGGCCTGCGGCACGTCCTCGTCTGTGGCGCGCAGCTTGGCGCGCTCGGCCTGCAGGGCGGGCTCGCGCATATAGGTGGCGGCCAGCGCCTGGGTCAGCGTGTGCGGCACGCCGGCGGGCGGCCGCGGGGGCGCCGCGGCCAGCGCGGTGCCCATGCTCAGCAAGGCCGGAAGACCCAGGGCCGGCAGGCTCAGGGTCAGGACCGAACGCACGCCCATTCGCACTCTCCGTTTCGCGCGATCAGGGACTTATGTGGCACAGGCGGGCGCCCGACGCCAAGCGGGGCGTTGCCGCCGGCCGGTTGCGCGGGCATGATGGCAGCGCCAGTCCAACCCCGGGAACACAACAATGGCCGATCCCGCGCCGTTCCGCCCCACCGCGCCGGGCACCCAGCCGCCCCTCGACGTGCCGGCCTATCTCGGCACCCGCAAGCGTCACCCGTTGCAAAAACCGGTGCGGCTGGACCCCACCCTGACCGAGGCCACCGGGCCGCGCTTCACCCCGGCGCTGTTTCCCGCCGATGCCGATCTTTCGCGCGTCGATGGCCACTCCGCGCAGGGCCAGCGGATCATCGTCGCCGGCACCGTCACCGACGAGGACGGGCGGGCGGTGCCGCACACCATGCTGGAACTGTGGCAGGCCAATGCCGCCGGGCGCTACCACCACCCGGCCGATCAGCACGACGCGCCGCTCGATCCGCATTTCAAGGGCAGCGGGCGGGTGTTCACCGACGCCGCCGGGCACTACCGGTTTCTCTCCGTGCTGCCCGGGCCTATCCCTGGCCCAACCACAAGAACGCCTGGCGGCCGAACCACATCCATTTCTCGCTGTTCGGCCCGGCCTTCGCCACCCGCCTCATCACCCAGATGTATTTCCCCGGCGACCCGCTGCTGGCCTACGACCCGATCTACAACGGCGTGCCGGACGCGGCGGCGCGGGCCCGGCTGGTGGCCGCCTTCGACCTGGACCTGACCGAGCCCGACTACGCGCTGGGCTACCGGTTCGATATCGTGCTGCGCGGGCGCGGCGCGACGCCGATGGGGATCTGAGACCATGCCGATCGCAACCGCCAGCCAGACCATCGGTCCCTATTGGCACCTGATCGAGGACCCGTCCTGGGCCGACCTCACCCGCCTGGGCGCCGAGGGCGAGCGCATCACCCTGTTCGGCACCGTCACCGACGGCGACGGGGCGCCGTTTTCCGACGTCTGCGTGGAACTCTGGCAGGCGGACCCGGCGGCCGATGACCGCTTCCCCGGCTTCGGGCGCAGCCGGACCGATGCCGCCGGGGTCTATCGCTTCACCACCCTGAAGCCGGGGCCGGTGGCCGGGCGCGGCAACGCGATCCAGGCGCCGCATCTGGCGCTGTGGGTGCTGGGGCGCGGGCTGATGCGCGGGCTGGCGACCCGGGCCTATTTCGCCGGCGAGCCGCGCAACGAGACCGATCCCGTGCTGGCCCTGGTCGAGGACCCGGCCCGGCGCGCCACCCTGATGGCGGCGGCGGCGGGGCCGGGGGCGTGGCGGTTCGACATCCGCCTGCAAGGGGCCGGGGAGACGGTGTTCTTCGAGGTGTAGTCCCGATCTTCATCGAAGATCGATACGTCGCATCCGGGTTCCGCGGCGCGGTCAGCCCGGCGGGTCGGCATGGCGGCGCGCGCCGGATCGGGACGAGACCCGTCCGCCGCGGGAAGATCGATCACTCCGCGCGGCGGAACAGCCGGTTGCGTCCCGATCCGGAGCCGCGGACCGCGGGGTCCTCGATCAGCCCGGCGGCGGCGAGCAGCGGGCCGAGCGGGGAGTCCGGCCCCGCCTGCGCGCCCTCCACCTCGATCAGCACCGATCGCAGCCGCCGCAGCACCGCGGGGCCGCCGCGCAGGATCGCCGCCTCCGCCCCGTCCACGTCGAGTATCAGATGGTCGGGCGCCGGCAGGCCCAGCGCCGGCGCGTCATCCAGCCGCAGCGTCTGCACCGGCTGGGCGAAGCCCTCGGGCGCGTGTCCCCATTGATCGGTGGTGCCGGCGAGCGCGTTCATCGCCGCCCCGGCTTCCAGGCTCGGCACCACCAGCCGCGCGAGCCCGGCGGTGTCGGACAGCGCCAGCGGCAGCGGCGTCACCGCCTCGCCCAGCCCGTTGAGCGCCACATGCTCCACCAGCAGCGCGTAGCTGGTGGCCTTGGGCTCGAAGGGCCACCACGCGCCGCCCGCCACGCGCGGCGTAGAGGGCGAAACGGCCGAAGGAGGCGCCGACATCCCACAGCACCGCGCCGGGCGGCATGGCATCGATCCAGGCCAGCGTCTCCGGCTCGTCCTCGCGGAACCGGGCCACCGCGCCGGCGACGTGCCGGCCGCGATGGGCGAGGAAGCGCAGGCTGCCGCCCGGGACGGTCACGCGCACATCGCCGCGCCGGTCGAGCGCGGCGCGCAGATTGGCCAGCGTCTTGGCCCGCTGACGGGCGGGCTGGACGGCGTTGACCAGATCGAGCCAGCGCAGCACCCATCGCGCCGCGGTGCGGCTCATGGC
>DAHWNE010000175.1 GCA_027340195.1 Acetobacteraceae bacterium
TGATGGTTCGGTTCCAGCGGGTCAGCAGCTGGGCAAACCCTTCGACATCGAACAATGCGTCACGTGGCACAACCTTCGATGCCAAAATATGTGTCACGCTGCCGCTCGCCGCAGTTGGGCCATCAGCAGTGCCAGGGCCGCGGGGGTCATACCCTCCAACCGTGCCGCCGCTCCCAACGAGGCCGGGCGGGCTTCCAGCAACCGGTGCCGGAGCTCGGCCGATAGGCCCGAGATACCCGCATAATCCAGCCCATCGAGCGAAACCGTCTCAGTGCGCCGGAAGGCGCCAATCTCGGCTGATTGCCGCGGCAGATAACCACGATACAAAGCTACCGCATCGATATGCGCGCGAACCCGGGGCGGCAGGTCCCGCAACCACGGGAAGGCCTCCGTCACGCCCGGGGCGCCGATCGCCAGCAGATCCAGCACCGACCGCCATAAGCCGTCAGCGCGGACCGTCACGCCCAGCTTGGCCAAAGCAGCCGGCTTGCCCCCTTCTGCCTCAGCGCGGGCCAACCCCGCCGCCACCTCCGCTTCATGAGCGGCAAAACTCCGCGCCCGTTCCGACCCGACACAACCCCAGGCCATTCCAATCCGGGTCAGGCGAAGATCAGCATTGTCCGCCCGCAGGCTCAAACGAAACTCCGACCGGGAAGTGAACATCCGGTACGGCTCCGTCACCCCCCGCAGGGTCAAGTCATCAACCAGCACGCCGATATAGGCCTCCGATCGATCCAGCGTGACCAGGTCCGACGCGCCGCCGGCAAAATGGGCGGCGTTCACCCCGGCCAGCACCCCTTGCGCGGCCGCTTCCTCATAACCGGTGGTTCCGTTGATTTGCCCCGCCAGAAACAGCCCCGGCACGGATCGCACCTGCAAACCCGCGGTCAAGGCGCGCGGATCAACGTAATCATATTCCACCGCATACCCCGGGCGAAGAATCCGCGCATGCTCGAGTCCGGGAATGCTCCGCACCAACGCGGTCTGCACCTCCTCCGGCAAGGACGTGGAGATTCCGTTCGGATAGATGGTCGGATCCTCCAGCCCTTCCGGCTCGAGGAAAATCTGATGCCGAGGACGATCCGCGAACCGCGCCACCTTGTCCTCGATCGACGGGCAATACCGCGGCCCGGGGCCGGAGATATTACCGGCATGGATCGCCGACCGATGCAGGTTTGCCCGGATAATCGCGTGCGTCACCTCGGTGGTGGCCGTGACGTGGCACGCAACCTGAGGCGTGGAGATGCACGCCGTCAGCGAACTGAACGGTTCCGGCGGATCATCGCCCGGATCGACCGACAGAGCGGAGAAATCGATGCTGTCGCGGTGCAGACGCGGCGGTGTCCCGGTCTTGAGCCGCCCGAGCGGGAGCGATAGTCGGGTCAGCGTCTCCGCAAGGCCGATTGCCGGCGCTTCTCCCACTCGGCCGGCCGGCGTCTGGCGGTCGCCGATATGCACCATGCCGCGCAGGAAGGTCCCGGTGGTGAGCACCACCGACGCCGCACCAAAGCCGCGGCCGTCAGCGGTCCGGACCCCGGCGACGCGGCCGGTGGGATCGAAGATCAAATCCTCGACCGCGGCTTCCGCGATCGACAGCTTCGGCGTCGCCGCGAGCAGCGCCTGCACGGCGCGCCGATACAGCATCCGGTCCGCCTGAGCGCGCGGGCCGCGCACCGCCGGCCCCTTGCTACGATTGAGCAGCTTGAAATGGATGCCCGCTGCATCGGCGGCGCGTCCCATGATTCCATCCAAAGCGTCGATCTCACGGACCAGATGGCCCTTGCCGATCCCACCGATCGCCGGGTTGCAGGACATCTCGCCAATGCTGGCATGACGATGCGTCAGCAGCAGAGTGGCGGCGCCGCAGCGGGCGGAGGCGGCGGCGGCTTCCGTCCCGGCATGACCGCCGCCGATCACGATGACGTCGAAGGTCCCATCCATAGAGGCAGTATAGCAGACGCCGCACCAACCGGTCACAAGCGCGCAATCCTGTCCGTACCCGCCACCCCACGTCGCCCCAAACCCTCCTATACTCCCGCCGTCCTCACGGAACCCCACGCATGACCGAAGTGATCCGCCTGGCCGACTACCGCCCCCCCGCGTTCCTGATCGACAGCGTCGCGCTCGATTTCACGCTCGACCCGCACGCCACAGTGGTGCGCTCGCGCCTGATCCTGCGCCGCAACCCAGCCGGCCCCGGCGGAGACCTGCGTCTGGACGGGGCTGGCCAGCCGGTGCGCGCGGTGGCGTTGGACGGGGTGGCGCTCGGGCCAAATCACTGGCGGATGGACGGCACCGCCCTGGTGATCGGCGACGCGCCAGAGGCCGGCGTGCTGGAGGTCGAAACAGTGATCGACCCGACCAACAACACCGAACTCTCCGGCCTCTATCTCTCGGGCGACGCGTTCTTCACCCAGTGCGAGGCGGAAGGATTCCGCCGGATCACCTATTTCCCCGACCGGCCGGACGTGATGTCCCGTTACACCGTGACCATCACCGCCGATCCGGCAGCCTGCCCGGTCATGCTGTCGAACGGCAATCCGGGACCGCGGGAAACGCTGCCCGACGGACGCTCCCGGATCACCTGGTCCGATCCACACCCGAAACCCTGCTACTTGTTTGCCCTGGTCGCCGGCCGGCTGACGGCGCTGCGCGACCGCTTCGTCACCCGCTCCGGCCGGGAGGTCGCCTTGGCCATCTGGGTGCGGCCGGGCGACGAGGATCGCTGCGGTCATGCGATGCGGTCCTTGAAAGCGGCGATGGCGTGGGACGAACAGGTCTTCGGTCTCGAATACGACCTCGATGTCTTCAACATCGCCGCAGTCTCGGATTTCAACATGGGCGCGATGGAGAACAAAGGCCTCAACGTCTTCAATACGAAATACGTGCTGGCGCGCCCCGAGACCGCGACCGACTCCGATTACAAAGGCATCGAGAGTGTCATCGCCCACGAATATTTCCACAACTGGACAGGCAATCGAGTCACCTGCCGGGACTGGTTCCAGCTGTCGCTAAAGGAGGGGCTGACCGTCTATCGCGACCAGCGGTTCTCGATGGATCAGGGATCGGCCGCGGTAAAGCGGATCAGCGATGTCCGCGCGCTCCGGGCGGCGCAGTTCCGCGAGGATGCCGGGCCGCTGGCGCATCCGGTGCAGCCGGACCAGTACGAGGCGATCGACAATTTCTACACCGCGACGGTGTACAACAAGGGCGCCGAGGTGATCCGTATGATGGAAACCATCATCGGGCGGGAAGCGTTCCGGCGCGGCATGGACCTCTATTTCGCCCGCCACGACAACCAGGCGGTCACGATCGACGATTTCGTCTCCGCCATGGCCGACGCAGCGGGGGTCGATCTCGGCCCGTTCAAGCGCTGGTACCACCAGGCCGGCACGCCGGAGGTAACGTTCGAGACCGCCTACGATGCGCCGGCGCGACGCTTTGTGCTGACCATCCGCCAGCATACCCCGCCTACGCCGGGACAGCCGGAGAAGGCGCCGCTGGTCATTCCGATCGCATTCGGGCTGCTGGGGCCGGACGGAGCTGAGCTGCCGGCGCCGAACCTGCTGCTGGCCGATCAGGCGGAAAACCGGTTCGTGTTCGATTCCGTGCCGGTCCCGCCGGTGCCGGCGCTGGGGCGCGGGTTTTCCGCCCCGGTGCGGATGAGCGGTTATACCTCGGACCAGCTCCGCCTGCTGGCGCGGCACGACCCGGACCCATTCCTGCGCTGGGACGCCGGGCAGCAATACGCCTCCGCTGCGCTGCTGGACGGGCGGGCGGAGGACCCGGGCCTAGTGGAGGCTGCCGCGGCGGCGCTGGACGCGGCCGAAGCGGACCCGGCCTTCGCCGCCGAGGCGCTGAGCCTGCCCTCGGAATCCTACCTGGCCGACCAGCGGGCGCCGGTGGACCCGGAGGCGCTGCACCGGCTGCGCGAGACGGCGCGAGCCGCGATCGGGCGCGCCCTGGCGAACCGGTTCGCGGCGCTGTACCAGCGGCTCACCGATCCCGGGCCCTACCGGATCGACGGCGCGGCGATGGGCCGGCGGGCGCTGCGCAACACCTGTCTGGCCTATCTGGTGGCGGGAGGGGCGGCGGACGCGGTGGCGCTGGCCCGTGCACAGTTCGATCTCGGCGCCAACATGACCGATACACTCGCGGCACTGACGGTGCTGGCCAGCGTCGACTGCCCCGACCGCGACGCCGCGCTGGCCGCCTTCCACGCACGCTGGCGGGAGGATCCGCTGGTGCTGGACAAATGGTTCTCCATCCAGGCTGGCAGCCACCTCGCGGATACGCCGGCACGGGTGCGCGCCTTGGCGCGGCACGCCGACTTCGACCTGCGCAACCCGAACCGGGTGCGCGCGCTGGTGGGCGCCTTCGCAGCCAACCAGGCGCGGTTCCACGATGCGTCGGGCGACGGCTACCGGTTTCTCGCCGAGACAATCCTGGCGCTGGATCCGCTCAACCCGCAGGTGGCGGCGCGGATGGTCGCCCCGCTTGCGCAGTGGCGGCGACTGGAGCCGGGGCGGGCGGCGCTGCTGCGCGCGGCGGTGGAGACGGTGCTGGCGGCGCCAGGGCTGAGCCGGAACACGCGGGAGATGGCGGGCAAGGCGGCGTGAGGGCGGGCGCTCACAGCGCCAGGCCGAAGCCGATCAGCCCGACCCAGGCGGTCCTGTTCTGCCCGTCGGCGTGGCGGATCCATTGCAGATCGGGTTCCAGGTACAGCCGGGGCGCAACCCGCGCCAAGTAGGCCAGTTCCACCGCGGTCTCGGCGGGCTCCGGCTGATGGCGCAGAAAGGCGCGCGCCACGCCCAGCGCCGTCACGTCATGCGGACGCCCGATGACGAAATGTGACAGCCGGACGCCGACCCCGGTGTAGCCGGCCACCTCGCCGGCGGCGTGCGGGTTGGCGGCCAGCTGCGCGAACACCCCGAGCCGCGCGCCGCCGCTGAGGCGCCGGCGCCATTCGGCAATTCCGTAGAACCCGCCAAGCGACGGCCCCAGCGAGGCGGCGAACCGGCGACTCTGCCAGTACTGCCAGGCCCCAAGCTTCAGCGTGAGGCGCCCCGGAGGCGCTCCAAGGGTGTCGTCAAGCTCGATGAAGCCGATCCCGCCGCGTCCGAGCACGTGTTGGAACGTATCGACCGGATCGCCCTGGAACACGCCGAGCCGCAGCGCGCGCTGCCCGTTGCCGAGTCGCAGCACCGCGCCCAGGCCGCTGTGCGAAAGGCCGGAAATATCCACCCCGATGGTGGGAGCGAGCGAGAAGGAGCCGTTCTGGAGGATGTCGGCCAGCCCGGTGGCGTCGAAATAATCGTTACCGTTCATCACCCCGAGCCGCACCAGACCGAAGCCGAAGCGCTGGCGGACATAGATGTCGTGAAACCGCGCCCTTGTGTGCTGGTAGAGCGCGGAGATGCCCTGAAGATCGCCCACCGCGCGGTCCGGGTTGCCACTGCTGCCGACGGTCAGCACCGCGAACACCAGCCGGCCACCGCGCCACCAGCCTGCCGCCGAGGTATCGAGCGAGAGTCCCAGCTGGGCGGCGAAAATCAGGGTCGGGTCGGGCCGGCGGAACCCCAGCGAGGGCTGGATATATTGCCCGTCCACCTCGCCCTCCGCTTGCACCCCATCGGGCAGCGAGACCTCAGGCGCAGACCGCGCGAACAGCCGCGACAGCCGCAGCCGGTCGCCGGCGATCAGATCGGCCAGGACATCGGGGGAGGTGGCGGCCCGGGCCTCGCGTCCGAGACCGCAGAGCAGAAGCAGCAGCGCGATCCAGCGTCGCTGCCTCACGCCTACTCCGCCGCCACCATCCCCAGCGGCATCCGCCGCGCGGCCGCCCGCGCCGCCGCCACCGAGATCAGGCTGAGCACCAGCAGCCCCGCCGCCAGCGCCAGGATCCACTCCGGATGCCCGCGGTCGATCAGAAAGCCGAACGGCACCGGGGTGAGCGCGCTGCCCAGCGGCAGGCCGGAGCTGACGAAGCCGAACACCTTGCCCATCTCGGAGGCCGGCACCGCCTCGCGCAGCATCATGTCGCGCGGGGTGCGGGTGCAGCCGATGGCGAGACCGGAGGCGAGCATGGCGCCGATGGTCACCAGCAGCGGCATGGCGACCGCCCCCACCACCAGCCACAGCACCCCGCAGACCAGCGAGATGCCGATGGTGAAGCTCAGCAGATAGGTCCCGAACGAATCGGCGAATACCCCGCCCAGCAGCACGCCCACGGTAGCGCCGACGGTGTAGCTGGTGAGCGCGCCTGAAGCGTCGGCCACGTCCATCCCATGGACCTGATGCAGCACGGTGATGAGCCAGGCCTGCACCCCCGACCCCGCCATCGCGCCCAGCATGTAGAAGCCGAAGAACAGCAGCAGGGTGCGGGAGGCGAGCAGCCGGTGCCCGGCCACCGCCGGGCGGTTGCGGACCGGGCGCTTGCCCTCGAGCAGGATGCGGCTTTGCACCAGCACCAGCCCGGCCGCAGCCACCCCCACCAGCCCGACGCTGATCACGCTGACCCGCCAGCCCAGGGTCAGCATCAGCAGCGCCATGGTGGGCGGGGCGGCGGCAAAGCCGACATTGCCGGCGAAGGTGTGCAGGGCGAAAGCGCGGCCCATGCGGTCCTTCTCAATCGAGCCGGCGAGGATCGCGTAGTCGGATGGGTGGATCACCGAATTGCCGATGCCGGAGACGATAGCGCAGGCGACGATCTGCCAGTATGCGGTGGCGAAGCCCATGGCGGCGATGCCGCCCGACATCAGCACGATGCCGCCGACCAAAAACGGGCGCGCGCCGTGGCGGTCCACCAGGAAGCCGACCGGGGTTTGCAGCAGCGCGGTGGTGCCGGACATCAGCGCCAGCGCCAGGCCGAGCTCGGCGAAGCTGGCGTGGAAGGTGGCCTGCCACGCCAGGAACAGCGGCGGCAGGCACAGAACATAATAATGGGCCAGGAAATGGCCGGTGGCGATCAGCCAATTCACGCGGGTGGAACGACGCAAGGCCATGTGCGGCTCCTTTTCGCGGAACATGCGGACGGGTGAACGGACGGTCAAGCCGTCGCCGTCAGGAGCATCTCGATCCGCTCCCACACATACGCCGTCTGCACCACCGCCCGCCCGCCCACGACGATGCTGCACTCCGCCGCCGCCCGCCCGCCCAGATGGGCATAGAACCAGCGCGAGGGATTGTCGCGCAGCACCCACACCAGCGCGCTCCGGCAGCCGGCGGCGGCTAACTGTATCCCGGCCGCGCCCATCAGCGCCCGCCCC
>DAHWNE010000213.1 GCA_027340195.1 Acetobacteraceae bacterium
GGACATCCTGACGCTCCGTGATTTAGGGCAGGGGAACAAGTCCCTATGGAATCATTGCAACGCAGAGCACGTCCCGCGACCCGAGCCCGGGAAGCGGCAGTTCAGACGAACCAGACTTGTTCAGGTCGCGCGGGTGGCGCGGCCTGAAAGCCCGTCAAGCGGCGTTCGCGCGTAAAGTTGAGCGACGCCGAACCACGCCAAGCCCAATAAGGCCCAGCCCCAGCAGAGTGACCGCCCCCGGTTCCGGCACGGGAGTGCCAGCGGTAATCGTCACAAGCCCCGCGGTGATGTGATTATCGGCCAGATAGATCACATCGTTGACCGGCGTGAACGATATCATGCTCGGAAACCCGCTCGCCGCATTGCCGATGCTTGAGTTGCTCGCGCTCCCATTGACATAGGGGCCGGTGGTGGTAGGACCGACCACCAAGGCGGCAGCGTCAACCCCTGTCCCGCCGGCGACATTATAGAAGGACTGACCAAGGGAGTTATTCCCCGAAGTCGTGAACTCCTCGAAATCAACGCTGAAATCGGTGATGCTGAGGGTGCTCAAGGCCGCGAACACGCCCGGCGTAGCGGTTGTCGCCTCGAACTCCACATTCGCCCCGTTCAAAACCAACGCGATCTGCGACAAGCTGCCGCTGCCGGTCTTAATCGAGGAAGAGTCGATAATCCAGTTGTAGTCCCCATAGGTCAGCTCGGTGCTGGAAAGGCCATTGTACGTCTGATCCAGCGTCAGATAGCTTGGTCCCGCCTTCGCGGACCCCGCAAACCCCACCGCGCCCGCGATCACCGCCGCTGTCGCCAACCCCAGTGCAGATCGCCGCATCGAATCCATCCCTTGCGAAAGCCGCCCGACCACCCCCGTTGGAGCAGCCCCGAACCGACTCCCGGCCCGATGGGATGAGTAAATACCACCCCCTGAGGCGGATGTAAACACTTCGTTTAGGGGTTTCGCAAACTTGAGACGTTCGAGACGCCCAATCACGTACTAAAAGTTGCACCCGCGCGCCGCCACCCCCCAAAACCGCCTCACCCCGCCGAAACTGTCTCGCCCACCGCGACTCCCCCGCCCAGCATCCCCAGAACCCGCCCCAGGACCGCCCGCAGCTCGCCCCGTTTCACCACCATATCCACCATCCCGTGCGCCAGCAGATACTCCGCCCGCTGGAACCCCTCGGGCAGCTTCTCATGCACCGTCTGCTCGATCACCCGCGCCCCGGCGAACCCGATCAGCGCCCCCGGTTCGGCAATCTGCACATCCCCCAGCATTGCGAAGCTCGCGGTCACCCCCCCGGTCGTCGGGTCCGTCAGCACCACCACGAAGGGCAGCCCCGCCGCCTTCACCTGCCTGGTCGCGATCACCGTCCGCGGCATCTGCATCAGGCTGATCGCGCCCTCCTGCATCCGCGCCCCGCCGGAGGCGGTGAACACCACCAGCGCCGCGCGCTGCAGCACCGCCAGCCGCGCCGCCGCCACGATCCCCTCCCCCACCGCGGCGCCCATAGAGCCGCCCATGAAGTCGAACACCATCGCCGCCACCACCGCCCGCGCCCCGCCGATGGTCCCGTGCGCGACCACGATCGCGTCCTCGAGTCCGGTCTTCTCCCGCGCCTCCCGCAGCCGGTCGGTGTAGCGCTTCTGGTCGCGGAAGCGCAGCGGGTCGGCCGGCGCCTTCGGCAGCTCGATGCGGGTGAACCCGTCGGGGTCGAAGGTCCAGGCCAGCCGCTCCAGCGCGCCCGCTCGCATATGATGCCCGCAATGCGGACACACCTTTAAAGACGCCGCCAGGTCGGAGGCGAAAATCATCTGCTGACACGCCGGACACTGGTGCCACAGATTGTCCGGCACCTCGCGCCGCGCGAACAAGGTCCGTATTTTGGGACGGACGAACTCGGTCAACCAACTCATCGGGGTACTCCGCGGGATCAGCCGAAGCCGCGCACCGGCGCGGCCATCCCGTTCTGGGGCGAGTGGGGACAGATGGGCGCGAAGGCCCCGAGCCGAAACGGCATCAGGCCCCCGCCCTCGAACAGCAAGGCAAACCAGTCCGGGCCGGTGGTCGGCGGGCCGCCATGCGTCACGCGGGCTTGCCGGCGCCGCCCCGCGCGCTCGGCCGGCGCGTCGGTCCGCGGCGTCATCATCGCGCGGTCCGCACCGCGTCCGCCAGCGCCCGCACCTGGTCCAGCACCCGGCCGACCAAACCGGGCCCCGCGCGCCCCTCCGCGTCCAGCCCCGCCGCCAGCGTATCGATCAGCGCCGAGGCGACCACCGCGGCATCCGCCGCGCGCGCCACCACCGCCGCCTGCTCCGGCGTGCGCACCCCGAACCCCACCGCGATCGGCAGCCGGCTCACCCGGCGGATGCGCGGGATCGCCGCCGCCAGGTGCTCGGCCGAGGCGGTGCGGGTGCCGGTGATGCCCGTGATTGACACATAATAGATGAAGCCCGAACTGCCCTGCAGCACCAGCGGCAGGCGGGCGTCGTCGGTGGTCGGCGCGACCAGGCGGATGATGTCCAGCCCGTGCGCCGCCGCGTGCGGGGCGAGGAGCTCGGCTTCCTCCGGCGGCAGATCGACCACGATCAGCCCGTCCACCCCGGCCGCGGCGGCATCGGCGCAGAAGCGCGCCGGGCCGTACGACAGGATCGGGTTGAGATACCCCATCAGGATGATCGGGGTGGCGGCGTCGGCGGCGCGGAAGTCGCGCACCATGCCCAGAATCTTCGCCAGCTTCGCGCCCGCCCGCAGCGCCCGCTTGCCGGCCGCCTGGATGGTCGGGCCGTCGGCCATCGGGTCGGTGAACGGCATCCCGATCTCGATCAGATCGGCCCCCGCCGCCGGCATTCCGGCCAGCAACGCCGCCGAGGTCGCGCCGTCAGGGTCGAACGCCTCGACGAACGGGATCAGCGCCGCGCGGCCCTCGGCGCGCAGGGCGGCGAAGCGGGCCTCGATGCGGCTCACAGCCCCACCCCCAGCCGTTCCGCCACGGTGAAGATGTCCTTGTCGCCCCGGCCGCAGAGATTCATCAGGATGATGGCGTCGCGATCCATGCCGGGGGCGATCTTCACCACATGCGCCAGCGCGTGCGCCGGTTCCAGCGCCGGGATGATCCCCTCGGTCTCGGTACACAGGCGGAACGCCGCCAGCGCCTCCTCATCGGTGGCCGAGGCGTAGTCCACCCGCCCGATATCGTGCAGCCAGGAATGCTCCGGCCCGATGCCGGGATAATCGAGGCCGGCGCTGATGGAATGGGCCTCGATGATCTGCCCGTCGTCGTCCTGCAACAGATAGGTGCGGTTGCCGTGCAGCACCCCGGGCCGCCCGCCGGCCAAGCTGGCGGCGTGTTCCCCGGTCTCGATGCCGTGCCCGCCGGCCTCCACCCCGATCAGCCGCACCGACGGATCGTCGAGGAACGGGTGGAACAGCCCCATCGCGTTGGAGCCGCCGCCGATGCAGGCGACCGCGACATCCGGCAGCCGGCCTTCCGCTTCCAACATCTGCGCCCGCGCCTCGGTGCCGATCACCGACTGGAAATCCCGCACCATGGCGGGATAGGGGTGCGGCCCGGCGACGGTGCCGATCAGGTAGTAGGTGTCGGCGACGTTGGCGACCCAGTCGCGCAGCGCCTCATTCATCGCGTCCTTGAGCGTGGCGGAGCCGGAGGTGACGGGCCGCACCTCCGCGCCGAGAAGCTTCATGCGGAACACGTTGGGCTGCTGCCGCTCGACATCGACCGCGCCCATGTAGATCACGCAGGGTAGGCCGAAGAGCGCGCACACCGTCGCGGTAGCGACGCCGTGCTGGCCGGCGCCGGTTTCGGCGATGATGCGCGGCTTGCCCATGCGGCGGGCGAGCAGGATCTGCCCCATGCAGTTGTTGATCTTGTGCGCGCCGGTGTGATTGAGCTCGTCGCGCTTGAAATAGATCTTCGCCCCCCCGAGCGTCCCGGTCAGCCGTTCGGCGAACCAGAGCGGGCTGGGGCGGCCGACATAGTCGCGCAGATAGCGGTCGAGTTCCGTGCGGAATGCCGGATCGGCCCGCGCGGCGTCATAGGCGCGCTCGACCTCCAGGATCAGCGGCATCAGCGTCTCGGCGACGAAACGGCCGCCGAACGGCCCGAACCGGCCGCGCGCGTCCGGCCCGGTGGCGAGGCTGTTGGGGCGCGGCGGGGCGGGCTGGGCCGGCGGCATGGGCGGGACGATCCTCCTGGCTGGCGCGCCTCATAGCGCGGCGGCGGGGCGCGGGCTACCCCGCGAACACCGCCGCTTAACCGGTGCTTGACCCTGGGCG
>DAHWNE010000229.1 GCA_027340195.1 Acetobacteraceae bacterium
GCGCGGCGTGGGCGAGCAGCAGGAACGCCGCGAGGACGCCCGGCAGACGAGACGGACGGACGGATGACATCGGGAGGGGCCTTGACCATGGATCGGAGCGGGGCCCGCCGGGTGGCGGGGGGCGTCGGATCAGATCAGGACCGGGGGGGCACGAGCGCGCCGGGTACGGCGACGCAGAGTGGGGACGGGCACGCCCCGGGTGACAAGGTGGACAATGCTCCGGATCAGGCGGCGGGGCGTCGGCAGGACGGGGAGCGCGGCGGGCGGCGGGGCGGCCAGAGCCAATGCGAGCCCCACCGGCGTCATCATGCGCGGCGGCGGCAGGCGCGGGCGACCGGGGGCATGACCGGACGCGTCGCTGTGGCACAGCGGGGCGAGGCCCAGCCGCAGCAGCGCTGGTTGCGGCACGGCGGCGCCCAACGCCAGCTGACAGACCAACGCCAGCAGGGCGACGAAGCGACCGGAACGGGGGAACAGCCGGCTCACGATCTCGGGTGTTAGGACCGGTCATTGCCGGCCGCAAGTGGAATCCGGAGCGGCGCTACTCGGCCGCGCGGCGTCCGGTGACCGGTTCGGGCAGGTCGAGCGCGTCGAGCGCCGCCTCCACGTCCTCGAGCGCATGCGCGATCGCGCGCACCATCGCCGCCCCCCGGCTTTCCATCGTGTCGGCCGTGACCCGCTGTTCCGGCAGGCACAGCGCGCCCAGCCGGGCGGCGCCGATGTTGGAGGCGATCGAGCGCATCCCGTGCGCCTGGGCGCGGAAGGCGGACACGTCGCCCTGCTTCAGCGCCGCCTGCAGCGCCGCCAGCTTGACCCGCGCCTCGGCGCGGAAGGTGCTGCTCACCTCGGCGATGAACTCGGCCCCGCCCAAGGCGCGCAGACTGTCCAGGATGCCGTGATCCAGGGTGGGCACGTTCGGCTCCCGCGTCGGTCGTGGCGCCGGGGCCGCGGGGGCCGCCGGCTGGGCGACGGCCTCGGTCGGCACCTCCGGACCGCCGCCGGCGCGGTCGCCGCGCACCGTGGCATCGACGATCGCCAGCAGCTCGGCCGGCTCCACCGGCTTCACGAGGCAGGCCACCATGCCCGCCTCCAGGCAACGGGCTCGGGTCGCCTCGGTGGCGTCTGCGGTCAGCGCCAGGATCGGCACCGCGCCCCGCCCCAGCGAGGCCATGCGATGGATCTTGGTCGCCTCGATGCCGTCGATTCGCGGCATGTTCACGTCCAGAATGGCAACGTCGAAGCTTTGCTCGGCCAGCGCATCCAGCGCCTCCTCTCCGTCGCGTACCACCCGTACCGTGTGCCCGCCACTGGCCAGGATCTTCAGCAGCACGCGCCGGTTGACCGCGTTGTCGTCGGCGATCAGCACCCGGTAGCTCTCGCCGGCGACCGGGCGTTCCGCCGCTGGCGTCGGGCGCGGCGGCAGCGGGCCGAGATCGCGCAGCAGCGCGAAGAGGGCGTCGATGGCGGCCGGCTCGGCGCGCGGCGACAGCGCGCTCGCCAAGGTTTCCCGCCACGGCAGCGGGGGGAGGCCCTCGGCCTCCGGACCGACGCCCACCAGCATCGGCGGCGCGCCCTCGCCCGGGCCATCGAAGCCCAGCACCGGCACGCCTGCCGGCGGGGTGACGCCCTCCGGCCAGTCGGCGATCCGCTCGATCCGAATGCCGCGCTGGCGCAGCTGCCCCAACAGCGGGGTGAGGGTGGCGGCATCGACCGACCGCACCAGCGCGCGGGCCGGGGGCGCGGGCGCATCCTCGGTGACGGGGCGAAGGGCCAGCGGTAGCTCGACCCGGAACGTGCTGCCCTGGCCGGGCACGCTGCGCACCGTCACGTCGCCACCCAGAAGGCGAGCCAGCTTGCGGGTGATGGCCAGGCCGAGCCCAGTGCCGCCGAAACGATTGAGGATGGTCTCGTCGGCCTGGGTGAAATCCTCGAAGATGCGCGCCTGCGCGTCCGGGGCGATGCCGATGCCGGTGTCGCTAACCTCGATCGCCAGCCGCGCGGTGGCGGCGTCGGTCGCCGCATCGACCCCGATGGTCACCGCACCGGTCTCGGTGAACTTCACCGCATTGCCGACCAGGTTGAGTAGGATCTCGTGCAGCCGGTTAGCATCTCCGCGCAGCAGGCGCGGGGTACGGGCGGTGACGTGCAGATGTAGCGCCAGCCCCTTGCGCCGTGCCTGGGCGGCGGCGATGGCGCGGATCTCGGCCAGCACCGTGAGCAGGTCGAAGTCGACGCTGACCACCGGCATCCGCTCGGCCTCGATACGCGAGAGGTCGAGGATGCCGTCGATCAGTCGCAGCAGGCTGCGCGCGGCGGTCATGATGGTGCCGCTCATCTCCGCCTGCTCGGCATCGAGGGCGGTGTCCTCGAGCAGTGCCCCCATGCCGATGATGGCGTTGAGCGGGGTGCGCAGCTCGTGGCTGACCGAGGCGAGGAACAGGGATTTGGCCTGGTTCGCCGCTTCGGCGGCGTGGAGGGCAGCGGACAGGCGCTTGATCAAGGCCAGCGCGTAGGCCGGCAGGATGATGAGGCCGATGATCACGCCCACCGACAGCGCGGGCTGGCCGTGCCAGAAGTTTGTGGTGAGAAGCACCGACGTGAACCCGGCCAGCGCGCCCAGCATCGCCGCGCGCAGGCAGCCGGCGCCGAAGCGGAACCCGTTGCCGAATACGATCCAGAGATAGGCCGGGAACAGCCAGGCGGTGTCGCCCCCGCCCAGATGCAGCTCGTAGGACACGGCGGCGATATCCAGCACCATCGCGGCGGTGACCCGCCAGATCAGCGCCTGTGGTCGGCGCAGCATATGCGCGACCAAGCCGAGCCCGAGCAGAATGTACAGCACCGCCGGCAGCATGCCGGTCAGCGGATCGAGAGGGCCGCGCAGCAGCACCAGGTTGAACCCCAGGATCAGCAAGCCGGCGGTGAAGCGGTTGAACGCCATGCCGGCGTCCGGCGCCTGCCACGCTGCGCGCAGCCGCGCGGCGAGGGGTTCGGGCAGCCGCGGGGTCATCGCGGCGCTCCCGCCGGCGTCGCGGCCGGGGTCAGCTGAGCCGCCAGCGCCTCCGGCGGCATCGGCGCGCCGGTCAGATAGCCTTGCACCGAGGCGCAGCCGGCCAGCCGCACCTGTTCGAGCTGGGCCTCGGTTTCCACCCCCTCGGCCATCACCTCGAGCCGCAACGCGCGACCGAGGCTGACCACGGCGTGGACGATGGCGCGGCTGTCCTCGCGGTCCAGCGTCTCGATGAACCGGCGGTCGATCTTTAGCCGGTCGGCGCGCAGGCTGGCGAGCCGGGCCAACGAGGAGAACCCGGTGCCGAAATCGTCGATCCCGATCCGTACCCCCAGCCGATGCAGCGCCTCGAGTTCGGCGGCGGCCTGATCGGAATCGGCCAGCAGCACGCCTTCGGTGAGTTCCAGCTCGAGCAGTTCCGGCGGCAGGCCGCTGGCGTCCAGCGCGGCCAGCACCCGCGCGCGGATGCCGCCCG
>DAHWNE010000280.1 GCA_027340195.1 Acetobacteraceae bacterium
TGGGCGCGCACAAGCCGCTGGGCTTCTGGGTGCCGCTGGGGCGGATCTGCACGCTCTACTCCTTCTTCCATTTCCTGGTGTTGCTGCCGCTGCTCGGCGTGCTCGAGCGGACCCTGCCGCTGCCGGAAAGCATCAGCCAGGCGGTGTTGCGAAAGACCGGGGGAGGTCCGATGCCGAACCCCACCGCCGCCCAGCCGATGGAGAAAGCATGATGCGCCGCTTCGCTCCGCTTCTCCTGGCGCTCGGCTTCGGCCTGATCGCCGCCGGCCCGGCCCGCGCGCAGGAAACCCCGCCGCTCCTGAGACCGCATTTCAGCTTCTCCGGCCTGTTCGGCGGGCTGAACGAAGCCTCGGCGCAGCGCGGGTTCTGGGTCTATTATAAGGTCTGCTCGAACTGCCATTCGATGCACCAGCTGCATTACCGCGATCTGGCCGGAATCGGCCTGACGCCGGCGCAGATCAAGGCGATTGCCGCCTCGGTGACGGTGCCGCTTGGGCTGAACGACCAGGGCGTGGAGGTGAGCGGCCCCGGCAAGCCGACCAGCGAGTTCCGCTCCCCCTTCCCCAACGCGGCGGCGGCGCGCGCGGTGTTCAACGGCGCGGCCCCGCCCGACCTGTCGCTGATGGCCAACGCGCGGGTGGGCGGACCGTACTACATCTATTCGCTGCTCAACGGCTTCGTGAAGCCGCCGCCGGGGGTGAAGGTGCCGCCCGGGCGCTACTACAACAAGTATTTCCCCGGCCATATGATCGCCATGCCGCCGCCGTTGCATAACGGCGTGGTCACCTTCGCCGACGGCACCAAGGCCACCGTTCCGCAGATGGCGCACGACGTCGCCACCTTCCTCTACTGGGCCGCCAACCCCGAGGAGGTCGCGCGCAAGCGCATGGGGGTGCGGGTGGTGCTGTTCCTGCTCATCCTCACCGGCCTGACCTATGCGCTCAAGCGCAAGATCTGGTCCGACGTCGAGCATTGAGCACGGAGTTCACGCCGGTCATCGGCATCGTCGGCGGCTCGGGGCTGTATGACATCCCCGGGCTCACCGACAAGGTCTGGCGTCAGGTTCCCACCCCCTGGGGCCAGCCCTCGGATGCCCTGCTGTTCGGCCGTCTGGGCAATGTGGCCTGCGTGTTCCTGCCCCGGCACGGCCGCGGCCATCCGCTGTCGCCCAGCCATCTCAACTACCGGGCGAATATCGACGCGCTGAAGCGGTCCGGGGTGACCGACGTCATCTCGCTCTCGGCGGTGGGCAGCCTGCGCGCGGATCTGCCGCCCGGGCATTTCGTGATCGTCGATCAGTTCATCGACCGCAGCTTCGCCCGCGAGAAGAGCTTCTTCGGCGACGGCATCGTCGCCCATGTTGCGATGGCGAACCCGGTCTGCGCCCGGCTTGGCACCGCGCTGGAAGGGGCGGCGCGGCGGCTCGGCCTGAAGGTGAGCCGGGGCGGCACCTACCTGGTGATGGAAGGGCCGCAATTCTCCACCCGCGCCGAGAGCGATCTCTATCGCCAGTGGGGCGCCAGCGTGATCGGCATGACCAACATGCCGGAGGCGAAACTCGCCCGGGAGGCGGAACTCTGCTACGCCACCGTGGCGATGGTGACCGATTTCGACTGCTGGCACCCCGAGCACGATCATGTGACGGTGGAGGCGGTGGTGAAGGTCCTGCTGGACAATGCCGAACATGCAAGCGCCCTGGTGGCCGAGGCGGTCCCCGCGCTTGGCGCACCCCGCCCCCCCTGCCCCTGCGGCTGCAACCGGGCGCTCGACAACGCCATCATCACCGCCACCCATATGCGTGATCCGGCCGCGGTGGCGCGGCTGGACGCGGTGGCCGGGCGCGTCCTGGCGGGCTGAGCCGGCGCGCCCCATGCAGCCCGCCGATGCGTGACCCGTTCGACCTCGCCGCTGGCTGGGTGCAGGGGCATCTGCTGATCCCGTTGCTCTACCGCATCGGCTGGATGCGCTGGGAGGAAATCTCCTACGGCTGGGCGCTGGCCGCGGTGTACGGCGCGGTGCAGGTGGCGGCCACGCTCGCGCTCTGCGCGCCCCTGGAACGGCTCCGCCCGGTGGAGCGCTGGGCGGACCGGCGCGGCACCGGCGTCGATGTGCTCTACACCCTGATCTCGCGTGTCGGCGTGCTGCCGCTCATCACCTTCGTGCTGTTCTATCAGGTGCAGGTGAACGTGACCGGCTGGTTGGTCGATCACGGCTGGACCCCGCCGATGCTGGAGATGCTGATCCCCTGGCTGATGGGTAAGCCGGTGATCACCTTCTTCGTTTATGCCGCCATCCTCGACTGCGCCGACTATTGGCGGCACCGGTTGTCGCACCGGTTCGGCTGGTGGTGGGCGCTGCACGCGCTGCACCACGCCCAGCCGCGGATGACCTTCTGGTCCGACGACCGCAACCATCTGCTGGACGATCTGATCAGCTTTGTCTGGTTCGGGATCATCGCGTTGGCGATCGGGGTGCCGCCGTTGCAGTTTCCACTGCTGGTGCTGGTGCTGCGCTTCGTGGAGAGCCTGTCGCACGCCAACGCAAGGCTTCGGTTCGGCGCGCTGGGGGAGCGGCTGCTGGTCTCGCCCCGCTTCCACCGCGCCCATCACGGCGTGCTGGCGGCCGGCGCCCGCAGCTGCAATTACGGCGCGGTGCTGCCGTGGTGGGACATGATCTTCGGCACCGCGGATTTTTCCCACGCTTTTCCCCCCACCGGCGATCCCGAGGCCGAGGCGGCGCTGACCGCGGGTGGGTATCTGGCCCAGCAATGGGCCGGGTTGCGCCGGTTCGCGCGGGCGCTCCGGCCACGGCGGGCGGGCCTCAGCGGCTGATCGCTTGCGTGCGAGGCGGGATGGCCGCTTTGATAGGGCCGAATCCAGGAAAGCGGAACCCGGCCATGCCCCCGACCGTCGCCGTCATCGCCCCCGGTGCCATGGGCAGCGGGATCGCCGCCTGCCTGACCGCGCGCGGCGTCACCGTGCGCACCGCGCTCGCCGGCCGCTCCGACGCCTCGCGCGCCCGGGCCCGGCTGGCCGGGATGCATGACGCCGACGAAGCCACGCTGGCCGCCTGCGACATCGTCCTCTCGGTGGTCCCGCCCGGCCAGGCGGTGGCGCTGGCCGAGCGGCTGCTGCCCACGCTCACCGCCGCGCCGCGCAAGCCGGTCTATGTGGACGCCAACGCGATCGCGCCGGCCACCGCGACCCGCATCGCCGCATTGCTGGCCCCGTCGGGCGCGGTGTTCGTCGATGGCGGCATCATCGGCCCGCCGCCGCAGCCGGGCAGCACGGCGACCCGGCTCTATCTCTCGGGCCCGGCGGCGGGACTTGCGGCTGAGTTGGGGGAATGGGGGCTCGCCATCAAGGTGCTGGATGGGCCGATCGGCTTCGCCTCGGCGATGAAACTGTCCTATGCCGGGCTGACCAAGGGGTTCCAGGCGCTGGCCGCGATGATGCTGCTGGCGGCGACCCGCGCCGGCACCGACGCGGCGCTGCGCGCGGAACTGGCGCAGAGCCAGCCGCAGCTGCTGGCCTGGCTGACCCGCCAACTGCCGCGGATGCCGGACAAGGCCTATCGCTGGGTGGCGGAGATGGAGGAGATCGCGGCCTTCACCGGCGCCGATCCGGCCGCCGCCGCCAGCTTCGCCGCCGCGGCGCGGCTCTACGAGCGCCTGGCCGCCGACTACGCCGCGGCCGGGCCCGAGGTCGCGGCGCTGACCCAGTTCCTGGCCTGAGCGAGGGAATCGTGCAGGGTATCCACCGCTTCCCGGAGATGGACCGGGTCGTCTATGGCGAGGCGTTCGACACCGCCTGCGCGCGCGAGGCCGAGCGGCTCGGCGCGCGCGCCGTGTTCGCGCTGGTCTCGGCCACCATCGCGCGGGAAACCGATCTGCTGAGCCGGCTGCGCGCCGCGCTGGGCGGGCGGCTGGTCGGGGTGTGGACCCGGATGGGGGCGCATACGCCGCGCCCGGACGTGGTGGACTGCGCCAACGCCGCCCGCGCCGCCGGGGCCGATCTGCTGGTCACGCTGGGGGGCGGGTCGCAGACCGACGCGGCGAAGATGGTGGGGCTATGCCTGGGCAACGGGGTCACCACGCCGGCCGGCCTCGACGCATTCGCCGCGCGCATCGAGGCCGATGGGCGCACCGTCCGCCCACCCACCCGGCCTCCCGGCGTGCGCGCGATCGCCATTCCCACCACGCTGTCGGCGGGGGAATACACCAGCTTCGCCGGCTGCACCGATCCGGTGCGGGGGGAGAAACAATCCTTCGGGCAGAGTCTGATGATGCCGCTTGTGGTGATCCTCGATCCCGCCATCACCGTCCACACTCCGGAATGGTTGTTCCTGTCCACCGGCATCCGTGCGGTGGATCACGCGATCGAGGACCTTTGCGCGATCAACGCGCAGCCGTTTTCCGACGGCACCTCGCTGCACGCGCTGCGGCTGCTGGCGCGCGGGCTGCGGGCGGTGAAGCGGGATCCGGGGGATGTCGCGGCGCGGCTGGATTGCCAGCTGGGGGCGTGGATGTCGGTGGTCGGGTCGCAGAACGGGGTGGCCAAGGGGGCGAGCCACGGCATCGGCCATGTGCTGGGCGGCACCGCCGGGGTGGCGCACGGCTATACCTCGTGCATCATGCTGCCGCATGTGCTGCGCTACAATCTGGCGGAAACCGCGGAACGCCAGGCCTGGGCGGCGGAGGCGATGGGCCGGCCCGGGGAGGCAGCGGCCGACGTGGTGGCCGGGCTGGTGGCGGACCTCGGGCTGCCGGGGCGGCTGAGCGCGGTCGGGGTGAAGCGGGAGATGCTGGACCAGATCGCCGCGCTTTCGATGCACGACCGCTGGGTTCACACCAATCCCCGCCGCATCGCCGGGCCGGAGG
>DAHWNE010000295.1 GCA_027340195.1 Acetobacteraceae bacterium
GGCGCTGATCGCCGGCGTGGCGCTGTTCGACCTGTTCGAGGGCGGCAGCCTCGCCGCCGGCGAGCGCTCGCTCGGCGTCGAGGTCACGTTCCAGCCCCGCGAGCGCAGCCTGACCGAGGCGGAGCTGGACGCCGCGGCGGCCAAGGTGGTGGCGGCGGTGGCGAAAGCGACCGGGGGCCGGCTGCGGTAGCCGCCGGCGTGCCGCTACCCGGGCAGCGCGGCGCCGAACCCCGCGAACCGGTGCGGCACCGCCTGGATCGCGGCCACCACCGCGCGCCGCGTCGCCGCCGGCGTCGCCGGGGGAAACTCCAGCGCGACCGTGTCCACCAGCCCGCCGAAGCGGCGCGCGATGGCATCCGGCAGGCCGTCGTAATCGGCCCGCGCGCAGAACAGGTCCAGCGTCTCGTCGGAGACCAGCGCCGCCATCTCGGACCATTTGCCCTCGCGCGACAGCGCGTTCAGGCGAACCCCGAGATCGGACAGCCCATGCAGGTCGAACACGCCGCGATAGGCGGGGGTCGACCCGTAGAATGCCACCCGGTAGCGGATCTTCTCCGCCGCCGCCGCCACCGCGGCGCGGTCCGGCCCGGTGGCGATGAAGCCGCCGCCGGTCACTTCGAACCCCGCGCGCGGCTTGCCGGCTGCCTCCAGCTCCGTGGCGAGCAGCGGTTCCACCACCTGTTCCAGATAGGCGCGGGTGGCGAAGCCGTGCAGGCGGACGCTGTCGGCATGGCGGGCGGCGGCGCGCTGCATCAGCGGCCCCACCGCGGCCAGGGCGATCGGCGGCGGCGCGAAGCCCAGCGGCGGAGGCCGGAACTCCGGCGTCATCAGGGTGAAATTATAGTATTTGCCGCGGTGGTCGAGCGGCCCGCCGGTCTCCCAGCAGCGGAAGATCGCGCGTAGGCTCTCGACATATTCGCCCATCCTCGCGGCCGGGGCGATCCATGGGGTGCTGAACCGCCGCTCGTTATGCGCCTTCACCTGGCTGCCCAGGCCCAGCACGAAGCGCCCGCCGGAGTGGCGCGCGAGGTCCCAGGCCTGATTGGCGACGATCATCGGGCTGCGCGGAAAGGCGATGGCGACCGAGGTGGCGAGCTGCACCCGCGACGTCGCCAGCGCCGCGAAGGCGAGCGGCGCGAACGGGTCGTGGCGCAGCTCGTTGGCGGTGACGGCGTCGAACCCGTCGGCTTCGGCCGCGCGGGCGGCCTCCGGGCAGGCACGCCAGTCCTCCACCGGCAGGACCATCGAAACGCGCATCCTGCGGGCTCCCGGTCAGGGTTTGGCTTGGGCGGGGGGGGCGACCAGCGGCATGGCCCGGGCGATCAGGCTGCCGGCGGCGGGGAAATCGGCGGCGCGCAGCGCCTGCCGGGCCTGTTCGATCAGGCGGACCGGGGTGGAGGTATCCAGCTGGCGGGTCTGGTACAGCGGCACCGAGCGCGAGAGCAGGAGTACTTCGGCCTTGCCCAACGCGCGCAGCGCGGGCTTGGCCTGGTGCTGCGCGGTCTCCTGCGCGGCCAGGGCGAGGAAATCGGCCGCGGTGCTGGGCGTGGCGGGCAGGGTGTCGGCCGGGCTGGCCGTGGTGGCGGCGGCGTTGGCACTGTTCGGCGCCGGGGCTGCGACCGAGGCTGGCGCGGCCGGCGGCGGGCTGACCGCGCTATTGAAACCTGGCAGCACCGGCGCGGCGGCGACCAGCAGCGGCAGCGAGGCAAGCAGGGCGAGGCGCGGCATCGAGACAAGGCTCCAAGATGGGAGAAATAGTCTAGCCCGCGCGGTGGCTGGCCGCTACCGGGACCCCGGCTTGTCGGCGATGGTCAGCCATTCGGTGGGCAGCAGGCCGAACCGAACCTCGCGTTCCGGGGTCTCGCGGAAGATGCGCGGGATGAACCCCGCCGCGCGCAGCCGGTCGGCAAACTCCAGCCCGTACGTCCGCTTGTGGTCGGGGGCGGAGAAATGGGCGGTGCGCCCGATCGGGTCGGTGACGGATGGATTCTCGTAGGTCTCGGCGCGGGTGCCGTTCTGCGGCACGCTCAAGACCGCGAACCCGCCCGGCTTCAGCACGCGGAACATTTCGCCGATGGCGCGGCGGTCGTCATCGATATGTTCCAGCACGTGATGGGCCATCACCACGTCGTAGCTGGCGTCCGGAAACGGCAGGGCGGTGATGTCCAGCCGGTGGGTCACGCCCTTCTGGCGCAGATCGGCGGTCTCGTAGAGCGGGTTGCCGCGCATCTGCCGCAGCAGGAACTTTTCCGGCGCGAAATGCAGGATGCGCTTGCCGGCCAGCCGGTCGCCGCCGCCCTCGATGCGCCAGAGATGGGTCAGCCGGTGCCGCTCGCGCGATCCGCAATCGAGGCAGCGGGCGTCCCAGCGCGGCGGATGGCCGACCGAGATGAACATGCCGCGGTAGCCGCAGACCGGGCACTCACGCGGCAAGTGGCGGGCGCGGAACTGGCCGGGGTCCCGCCAGGCGGCGCCGGCCAGGCGGCGAAGGCGGCGCAGCCGGGTGGAGAAAGATGTGGCGGGCATGGGGCGCTTCGAATGGATGGTGGGTGCGGCAGGGATTGAACCCATGATCCCCGCCAAGTGAAGGCGGGGCGGGAGGTTCGTGCCGGTGATCGCCACAACGGGTGATCTCCACGGTGTCAGATCGTAGAGATATCAGCGAATCCTGGGTGTTGACCCTTACTGACCAGCATCACCCCCTTACAACGGTTTGTGCGCGTCCGGTAGCCCGCTGGTCGTCGCACCGAACCGGAAGCGGATCGGGCTCCGCGACATGGACGCGCCCCGGACATGCGAGGAAGCCCGCCCCATCCCGGGCGATATCGTGAAGGGCGCGGACCCTGCGCCGGATAGGCGGAACAACCATCGAACCCATCTGGCCGCCCTTGATTGTTCCGGCCGTTGGCCGTACATACCGGGGAAGGAAGGTGACCATGGCCGAACCCGCAACACGATCCTCGCGCGGTCGGGTACGTGGCGAGCGTCTCGAGACGCGCGTCACGGCCGATCAGAAGAGCCTCGTCGAACGCGCCGCCGCTCTGCAGGGCCGGACGGTGACCGATTTCGTGCTGTCCAGCGTTCAGGAGGCGGCGCGGCGGGCGATCGAGGAGCATCAGCGTCTCAATCTGTCGCTCCGCGACAGCGAGGCCTTCGTCGCGGCTCTGGTGAACCCACAGCCGGCGAACGATCGGCTGCGCGAAACGGTGCGGCGCTATCGCCAGGCGACCGGCGTCTGACTTGTGGCGCGGGATGCCGAAGCCCTGCGGGTCGAGGCTCTCGGGGCCCGGCATGATCGGTCCGGGTTCGAGAGCGGCGTAGCGCCGCTCGACCGATATTTCCGTGTCCAGGCCGGGCAGGATGCCCGGAAGAACATGGCAGCCCCGTTCGTGCTGATCCTACCGGACGGCGGGATTGCAGGATTCTACACCCTCTCGGCCACGAGCATGCACCTCGCGGAGTTGCCGGCGCCGGCCGCTCGGAAGCTGCCGCGATATCCGCTCGTGCCGGCGACCCTGCTCGGTCGCCTCGCCGTCGATCGTCGGCATCGGGGCAAGGGGTACGGGCGCTTCCTGCTCGCCGACGCGCTGTTCCGATCGCTGCGTAGCGAGATCGCGTCCTATGCCGTGATCGTCGATGCCAAGGACGAGAACGCCCGCCGGTTCTATGAACGCGAGAGCTTTTTGCCGCTTCCCGACCAGCCGATGAAGCTGTTCCGGCCGATGGCGGACATCGAACGCCTGTTCGCATGACGGCAAGGGGGCAACGGCCCGGCACCTCCTGGCAGCCCTGCGGGGGCGAAGCCGAAAGAGACCCGTAACCTGTTGAAAGGATGGTGGGTGCGACAGGGATTGAACCTGTGACCCCCGCCGTGTGAAGGCGATGCTCTCCCGCTGAGCTACGCACCCATCCGAGGCGCGCAGTTAGGCGAAACCCCCCGCCCGCGCAACCCCCGCCCGCGCCGGGCGCGCTGTTGCGCGGCGTGCCGCACCCTATATCCGCGGCTTCGCGAAACCGGACGGGCGGGATGGATCTGATCGAGGCGCTGGGTACCCTGGTGCGGGTGATGGAACTCGGCTCGTTCTCCGCCGTGGCGCGGGAACGGGGGGCGACGCAGTCGGCGGTCTCGCGCCAGATCACCGCGCTGGAGCGCGAGCTCGGGGTGCGCCTGATCCAGCGTAGCACCCGCCATCTGGCGCTCACCGAGGACGGCCAGGAAACGCTGACCCATGCCCGTGACGTGCTGGACGCGGTCGCCGCCACCCGCCAGGCCGCGGCCCGGCGCAGCGGCGCGGTCTCCGGCACGGTGCGGCTGGCCACCCCGGTGCTGGTGGGCCATCTGATGGCCACCAGAATGCCGCTGCTGCTGGCCCGCCATCCGGAACTTTCGCTTGAGCTGGTGATGGCGCGGGCCGATCATGACATGATCGCCGAGGGGCTCGACCTCTGGTTGCGGCTTGGGGAGAGCACCCACGCCACCGAGGTCACCCGCACCCTGGGCCGGATCGACCGGTTGGCGCTGGCGTCGCCCGAGTATCTCGCCGCGCGCGGCCATCCGACCCATCCCTCGGACTTGGTCGGCCACGACTGCCTGACCCCGCCGCAACCCGGCCCGCATCGCGTCTGGCGCTTCCGCGACGCGACGGGCACGGTGGCGGTGACGGTCGGCGGGCGCTTCACCACCGACAACGGCGAGACCACGTTGCGTGCCGCGCTCGCCGGCGTGGGCATCGTGCTGACCGCGGAAGTGGTGGCGCGGGCCGACATCGCCGCCGGCCGGCTGGTGCCGGTCCTGCCCGGGTGGGAGCCGGAGCCGGTGCCCGTCACGCTGGTCTATCCGTCGCGGCGCAACCTGCCGCCGCGGGTGCGCGCGGTGATCGACTTCATCGCCCAGGACATCCTGCCCCAGGCCGAGGCGCTGGCCGAGGCCCCGGCCTGAGCCTGGGTTACGTTCCCAGCATCGCCCCCGCGAGGATCCCCGCCTCGGCGGCCGGAATCTTCCGCCCGTCCGCCCAGCGCAGCCGGGTGATGTCGAGGAATCCGCCCTGGCCGAGCACCGAGATCCCGTCCGGACCCGCCGCCACCACCTCGCCCGGCCGATGCCCCTTCACCTCGGCAAACCGCCGCGCGACACGCTTCGCGCAGTCGAACACGAACAGCTTGCGCCCCTCGAGGCTGGTCCAGGCGCCCGGTGCCGGATTGCAGCCGCGCACCAGGTTGTAGGTGAGGTCGATATGGTTCGCCCACTGGATGCGTGATTCCGCCTCGCCGATGATGCCCTCGTAGCCCGCCTCGGCCTCGTGCTGGGCGAGGGCGGCGCCACGGCCGGACACCACCGCCTCCGCCGCCTCGATCAGCGCCGCCACGCCGAGCGGGAAGATCTTGCCGAAATAGAGCGAGCCCAGCGTGTCGTCCGGCTCGATCCGCACCTTGCGTTGCAGGATCACCGGACCCTCGTCGAGCCCGTCGGTGGGGCGGAAGATGGAAAGCCCCGTGTAGCGGCGCCCGGCGATGATCGCCCAGCTCATGGCGCTGGCGCCGCGATGGGCGGGCAGCAGCGAAGGGTGGAACTGGATGGTGCCGAAGCGCGGCACCACGCACAGCGCCTGCGGCACGAACTGGGTGACATAGGCCATCACCGCCAGCTCGGCGCCGGACGCGCGCAGCGCCTCGGCCGCCTCTGGCGCGGTCAGGCGCGGGAACTGGTGGGTGGGCACCCCGGCCTCCTGGGCGGCGAGCCGCAGCGGGTCGGGGCGGCCGGATTCGGGGGCGCAGAACACCGCCGCGACGTCATCGCCGCGGGCGCGGAACGCCTCCAGCACCGCCTTGCCGAAATCCTGCTGGCCGATCAGCGCGATCCGCATCCCTGCCTCCCCCGGTTGCCGGACCAGGGTGGCGCGCCCGGGCGGGCCTGTCGAGCGCCCTTGCAGCCGATCGGCGAATCTGCGCCGGATGGGTCATGTCGGTCACCACGGCAACGGCGACTTGGGTATCGGCGCGACGGGCGCTGATCGGGCTGTGCGCGCTCAATTTCTTCCTGGCGGCGGCGCAGACCGGGTTCGGGCCGTTCCTGCCGGTGTTCCTGACCCAGCAGCATTGGACCCAGGCGGATATCGGCTTCGCGCTGAGCCTGGGCACGGTGGCCGCGATCGCCACCCAGCTGCCGGGCGGAGCGCTGGTGGACCGGGTGGACGGCAAGCGCGCGCTGGTGGCGCTGGCGCTGGCCGCCACCGGGCTGTCGGCCCTGGGCTTCGCGCTGTTCCCCCGCCCCGGCGACGGGTTCGTGGCCCAGGTCTGGGTGGCGCAGGCGGTGCATGCCGCCGCGGCCAGCGTGCTGACGCCGGCGGTCGCCGCGCTGACCCTGATGGTGAGCGGCCACGAGGGGTTCGGCGCCCAGCTCGGGTCGAACGCGCGCTATGCCTCGGTGGGCGCGGCGGCGGCGGCGGCGCTGCTGGGGGCGTTCGCCACCTGGGAATCGGAACGCGCGGTGTTCCTGGTGACGGCGCTGCTGGTGATCCCGGCAATCGGCGCGCTCTGCCTGCTGGAGACCCCGTTGCAGCCGTTGCGACCGCGCCGGATCGACCATCCGGCGCTGCATCCGCGCCCGGCGCGGCGTGGGGGGGGATGGCGGATTTTTCTCTCGCTGCACCTGCATGTGTTCGCGGTGGCGGTGATGCTGTTCCAGCTGGGCAACGCGGCAATGCTGCCGCTGGCGCTGAACGATCTGGCGCTGCGTGGGCAGGCCAGCGGGTTCCTGGTCTCGGCCACCATCATGGTGCCGTCCGCGGTGGTGGCCATCGCCTCGCCCTGGGTGGGGCGGCGGGCGCAGCGGGTCGGCCGGCGGGGGCTGCTGCTGTCGGCCTTCGCCGCGCTGGCGCTGCGGGGCGTGCTGCTGATGCTGCGGCCGGGCCCGGCGGCGCTGGTCGGGATCGAGCTGCTGGATGGCGCGAGCGGAGCGGTGTTCGGGTTGATGCTGCCGCTGGTCGCCGCCGATCTGACCCGCGACACCGGGTATTTCAACCTGGCGATCGGCGCGCTGGGGCTGGCGGTCAGCATCGGCGCCACGATCAGCACGCTGCTGGCCGGGCTGGTGTTCGACGCCGCCGGGGCGCGCGCCGCGTTCCTGGCCCTGGCCGCGGCCGGGGCCGCCGGGTTCGCGGTGGTCCGCCTGCTGATGCCGGAGACCCGTCCGGCGATCATGGTCGCGGAGCCGCCGTCGGTCCCCTGACCGGTGTTCCGCATCTCAGCCGGCGAGAAGATGTACCGAAAACAACTGCCCGGGATCGGTCCACACCCGCGCCGGGGTCCAGCCGCCGGCGCGGGCCAGGGCGGCGAAGCCGGGAAGACTGTGCTTGTAGCTGTTCTCGGTGTGGATGGTCTCGCCGGCGGCGAAATCGATCGCCGTGCCGGCCACGCGCACCCGTTGCGCCCGGCGGGAGACGAGATGCATCTCGATCCGGCCCTCGGCGGCGTTCCACAGCGCGCGGTGGTCGAAGCCGGCGGGGTCGAAATCCGCCCCGGCCTCGCGGTTGAGGCGGACCAGCAGGTTGCGGTTGACCGCGGCGGTGACGCCGGCGGCGTCATCATAGGCGGGCAGCAGGAGTGACGGGTCCTTGGCCAGGTCCACCCCCACCAGCAGCCGCGCCTCCGGGCCCAGCGCGGCGCGGGCTCCGGCGAGGAAGCGACGCGCCGCCGGCGGGTCCAGATTGCCGATGGTGGAGCCGGGGAAGAACCCGAGCCGGGCCATGCCGTCGAGCGCCGGCGGCAGGCGGGGCGGAGTGAGGAAATCTGCCGCGATCGGCATCACGGCCAGGTCCGGCCAGCGGGCGCGGGCGCGGTTCGCCATCGCCTCCAGCGCGGCGGCGGCGATGTCGATCGGGACATAGGCGGCGAACGGGGCGCCGGGGCAGTCGAGCAGGAACGCGGCCTTGGCCTCGTCGGAGGCGCCGTATTCCACCAGCGCCGCGGGGCGCGCGAGCAGGGGGGCAATCTCCCGCGCGATGACCGGCAGCAGGGCGAGCTCGGTGCGGGTCAGGTAGTACTCGGGCAGCCCGGTGATGCGATAGAACAGCGCGCAGCCCGCGTCGTCATAGAACAGGACGGGCGGCAGGGTCTTCGGCCGCGCCGAGAGGCCGGCCAGGGCGAGGGCGGCGATGTCCGGCTCAGGCATCGCGCGCCAGCCGCAGCCCGGAAAACTGCCATCGCTTGTCGGGGTGGAAAAAGTTCCGATAGGTCAGCCGCGCATGACCCGGCGGGGTGGCCAGCGACCCGCCGCGCAGCACCATCTGCCCGATCATGAACTTGCCGTTGTATTCCCCGACCGCCCCCGGAGCAGGGCGATAGCCGGGATAGGGCAGGTAGGCGCTGGCGGTCCATTGCCAGACATGACCGGTGGCCTCGGCGAAGCCGGGCATGGTGGCGGCGGTCTCCCATTCCGCCTCGGTCGGCAGCCGCGCGCCGGCCCAGCGGGCGAAGGCGTCGGCCTCGTACCAGCTGATCTGGCGCACCGGCGCGGCGGGCTCCAGCCGGGCGAGTCCGCCGAGGCCCATCTGCCACCATTCGCCGTCGCGCTGCTGCCAGTGGAGCGGCGCGGTCCAGCCACGCTCGCGCACCGCCGCCCAGCCGTCCGACATCCAGAGCGTGGCCGTGGCGTAGCCGTCGTCGGCGATGAAGGCGGCGAAATCGGCGTTGCGCACCAGCCGGTCGGCGATCGCGAACGGGGCGAGGTAACAGCGGTGGCGCGGAGCCTCGTTGTCGAAATGAAAGCCGGTCCCGCCATGGCCGATCTCGGTCATGCCACCGGGGTGGGGCAGGAACCGAGGTGGGGCGGGGTCGCCGGCCGGCTCCTCCCAGCCCGGCAGGACGGCCGGCGCCAGCGGGTTCTGGGCGAAGCCGTGCAGCATGTCGGTGAGCAGCAGCTCCTGGTGCTGCTGTTCGTGTTGCAGGCCGAGTTCGATCAGCGCGGCGACCTCGGGCGCCCGGACGGCGGCGAGCAGGGATGCCATCGCCGCGTCCACATGTTCCCGATAGGCGGTGATCTCGGTGGCGGCGGGGCGGGTCAGCATCCCGCGCGCCGGGCGCGGATGTCGCGGGCCCACCTGTTCGTAATAGGAATTGAACAGGTAGCCGAACGCGGGCGCGAAGGGCTCGTAGCCCGGCAGGTATGGGGTGAGGGCGAACTCCTCGAAGAACCAGGTGGTGTGGGCGCGGTGCCATTTTACCGGGCTCGCGTCGGGCATGGATTGCAGCCCTTGATCCTCGGGCGAGAGCGCGCCGGACAGACGTTCGGTATGCGCGCGCACGGCCCGGTAGCGCGCGGCGACGGGCGGCAGGTCCACCGCGGCGGCCTACAGCATCCGTTGCAGGATCAGCTTCTGCACGTCCGAGGTGCCCTCGTAGATCTGGCAGACGCGGACATCGCGATAGATGCGCTCCACCGGGTAGTCGGAGAGGAACCCGTAGCCGCCCAGGGTCTGGATGGCGGCGGTGCAGACCGCCTCGGCGGCTTCCTAGGCGAACAGCTTGGCCATGCAGGCGGCCTCCAGCGCCGGGGCGCCGGCGGCTTTCAGCCGGGCGGCGTGCAGCGTCATCTGCCGCGCGGCCTCGAGCCGCGTCTTCGCCTCCACCAGCCGGAACGCGACGGCCTGGTGCTCGATGATCGGCTGGCCGAAGGCGCTGCGGTCGCGGGCATAGGCGACGGCGTGCTCCAGCGCGGCGCGGGCCATGCCCACACTTTGCGCGGCGATGCCGATGCGCCCGGATTCCAGGGTCGAGAGGGCGATCCGGTAGCCCTGGCCTTCCGCGCCCACCAGCTGGTCGGCCGGCAGCTCCATGTCCTCGAAGGCCAGGGCGCAGGTGTCGGAGGCCTTCTGGCCGAGCTTCTCCTCCACCCGCAGCACCTTGAAGCCGGGGGTCGCCTTGTCGGCGACGAAGCAGGAGATCCCCTTCTTTCCCGCCGCCGGGTCGGTGACGGCGAAGAAGACGATGCTGCCCGGATGGGTGGCGTTGGAGATGAACTGCTTGGCGCCGTTGACGATCCAGCGGTCCCCCTTGCGGATGGCGCGGGTGCGGAGGTTGGAGGCGTCGGAGCCCGCCTGCGGCTCGGTCAGGCCGAAGCTGCCGACATGCGCGCCGGCGGCGAGCGGGCGCAGCCAACGATCCTTCTGGGCGTCGGTGCCGAACGTGCCGAGCACCACGCAGGTCGGCGAGTTGTGGACCGAGACCATCGTGGAAACGGCTCCGTCGCCGGCGGCGATCTCCTCGAGCAGGGCGGCGTAGGTGACCGGGTCGAGGTCGGAGCCGCCCCATTCGGCCGCGGTGGTGGCGCCGAGAATGCCGAGCGCGCCGAGCTCGGCGATGATGTCGGCCTCGATGCGCGCCTGCTTCTCCCGGGCGGCGGCGAGTGGGGCGAGGCGCTCGCTGGCGAACTGGCGGCCCATGTCGAGCACGAGCGGATCGGGGGTCATCTGGGCCTCCTGGTCGACGCCCGCGAGGACCGGGCAGGGGCGATGTTACCGCCCGGTCGGCGGGATGGGAAACCGGGGGCGCCGCACCCTCGATCGTTGATCGGAATCAATGACTCGCCCGGGCCGAGGGGCTTCGCTATCCTCGCGGAACGGACGCACCCCCGAACGGCGCGCCCGTCCATAACGCCAGTCAACGACAATAGGGAGACAGTGAATGAAACTT
>DAHWNE010000299.1 GCA_027340195.1 Acetobacteraceae bacterium
ACCAGCGTGGTGGTGACCACGCCCGGGCGGATGATGATCGGGCAGATCCTGCCGCGGCATCCGAGCGTGTCGTTCGCGCTGGTCAACCGCCAGCTGACCAAGAAGAACGTCTCCGACGTCATCGACGTGGTCTATCGTCACTGCGGGCAGAAAGAGTGCGTGATCTTCGCCGACCGGATGATGGGGCTCGGCTTCGGTCAGGCGGCCAAGGCCGGCATCTCTTTCGGCAAGGATGACATGATCATCCCGAAGGAAAAGCCCGAGCTGATCCGCCGCACCCAGACCGAGGTGAAGGAATTCGAGAGCCAGTACCAGGAGGGCCTGATCACCGCCGGCGAGCGCTACAACAAGGTGGTGGACGCCTGGTCGCGCTGCACCGATGAGGTCGCCGGGGCGATGATGAAGGAGATCAGCCGTCAGGAAGCCGGGCGGCCGATCAACTCGGTCTGGATGATGAGCCATTCCGGCGCCCGCGGCTCGCCCGCGCAGATGCGCCAGTTGGCGGGGATGCGCGGGCTGATGGCCAAGCCCTCGGGCGAGATCATCGAGCAGCCGATCATCGCCAACTTCAAGGAAGGCCTGTCGGTCCTCGAATACTTCAACTCCACCCATGGCGCCCGCAAGGGCCTTGCGGACACCGCGCTGAAGACCGCCAACTCCGGCTATCTGACGCGCCGGCTGGTCGATGTCGCGCAGGATTGCATCATCGTCGATATCGACTGCGGGACCGAGCGCGGCCTGACCGTGCGCGCGGTGATGGACGGGGGCGAGACAGTGTCGTCGCTGTCCGAGCGCATTCTCGGCCGCACCGCGGCCGAGGACGTGACCGACCCCGCGACCGGGGCGCTGCTGGTGGCCGGCAACACGCTGATCGAGGAAGAAGCCGCCGAAGCGATCGAGAAGGCCGGGGTCGAGGCGGTGCGAATCCGCTCGGTGCTGACCTGCGAGGCGAAGGTCGGCGTCTGCGCGCATTGCTACGGACGCGACCTGGCCCGCGGAACGCCGGTCAATATCGGCGAGGCGGTGGGCGTGATCGCCGCGCAGTCGATCGGCGAGCCGGGCACGCAGCTGACCATGCGCACCTTCCACATCGGCGGCGCCGCCCAGCGCGGGGCCGAGCAATCGGCGGTGGAGGCGAGCCACGAGGGCAAGGTGTCGATCCGCAACCGGAACGTGGTCACCAACAGCCAGGGCGTGCCGGTGGTCATGAGCCGCAACTGCGAGATGGTGCTGACCGACGACAAGGACCGCGAGCGCGCCCGCTTCCGCGTGCCCTATGGCGCGCGGCTGCTGGCCGATGACGGCCAGGCGGTCGCCCGCGGCCAGAAACTGGCCGAGTGGGACCCCTACACGCTGCCGATCATCACCGAGCAGAACGGCAAGGTCGAGTATTTCGACCTGATCGAGGGCATCACCCTGGTCGAGCGCATGGACGAGGTGACCGGCATCACCTCGAAAGTGGTGGTCGATTACAAGCAGGGTTCCAAATCGGTTGATCTGCGCCCGCGCTTGCAGCTGAAGGACGCGCGGGGCGAGGTGGTGAAGCTGCCGGGCGGGGCCGACGCGCGCTACTTCCTCACCCCGGATTCGGTGCTGTCGGTGGAGAACGGCGCGCAGGTGGCGGCCGGCGACGTGCTGGCGCGCATCCCGCGCGAGGGCAGCAAGACCCGTGACATCACCGGCGGTCTGCCGCGCGTGGCCGAGCTGTTCGAGGCGCGGCGTCCGAAGGACCACGCCATCATCGCCGAAAACGACGGCCAGGTGGAGTTCGGCAAGGACTACAAGGCCAAGCGCCGCATCGTGGTGCGCAACGACGAGACCGGGGAGGAGACCGAGTACCTCATCCCCAAGGGCAAGCACATCTCGGTGCAGGAAGGCGATTTCGTCCGCAAGGGCGACCCGCTGGTCGATGGCCCGCGGGTGCCGCATGACATCCTGAAGGTGCTCGGCGTCGAAGCCCTGTCCGACTATCTGGTGAACGAGATCCAGGACGTCTATCGGCTGCAAGGCGTGAAGATCAACGACAAGCACATCGAAGTGATCGTACGCCAGATGCTGCAGAAGGTGGAGATCCTGGATCCGGGCGATACCACCTTCCTGATCGGCGAGCAGGTGGACCGCACCGAGTTCGATGCCGTCAACGCCAAGCTGGGCGCCGACGAACGCCCGGCCACCGCGATGCCGGTGTTGCAGGGCATCACCAAGGCCAGCCTGCAGACCAACAGCTTCATCTCGGCGGCATCGTTCCAGGAAACGACGCGGGTGCTGACCGAGGCGGCGACCGCCGGCAAGGTGGACACCCTGATGGGGCTCAAGGAGAACGTGATCGTCGGCCGGCTGATCCCGGCCGGTACCGGCGCGGTGATGAGCCGTCTGAAGGCGATCGCCGCCGGGCGTGACCAGCGCAATCTGGCCGCGGCCCAGCCGGCGCTGGAGGACGCGGCGGAATAGCCCCGCCGCCCCTCCCTCTTCGCATCGACCGCCTCGGCGCCGCCGGCGACGGCATCGCCGCGGCGCCGGACGGGCGCGCGGTGTTCCTGCCCTTCACCCTGCCGGGGGAGGCGGTGCGCGCCCACCTGACCGGCAGCCGCGGCGGCGCGCTGGCGGGGGCGGTCGATGCCATCGACACCCCGAGCCCCGACCGTGTACCGCCCGCCTGCCGCCATTTCGGCTCCTGCGGCGGCTGCGCCCTGCAACATTGGGCGGCCGGCCCGTACCGCGCCTGGAAAGCGGACCGGCTGCGCGAGGCCCTGATCCGCGCCGGCTTCGCCGACCCGCCCGTCGCCGCCACCGTAACCGTCGCTCCGGGCGCGCGAATGCGGATGGACCTTGCGCTGCGGCGCCTCGGCGGCCAGCTCCGCCTCGGCCTGCACCGCGCCCGCGCCGCCGAGGTGATCGACCTGGCCGAATGCGCGGTCCTGCATCCGGACCTGGTCGCGCTGCTGCCGGGGCTGCGCGCGCTGGCCGGTGGCCTGGCGGCGCTGCGGCGAGAGGGCGCGGCGGTGGCGAACCGGCTGGATCGCGGCATCGACCTGCTGCTGCGCACCGATGCCGCCCTGACCCTGGCCGACCGCAGGCGCCTCGCCGCCTTCGCCGAGGTCGCCGGGCTGGTCCGCCTATCCTGGGCGCGGGGCGATGCCGACCCCGAGCCGGTCGCCGCCCGCCTGCCGCCCGAACTGACGCTCGCCGAGGTGACGGTCCGTCCGGCTCCCGGCGCGTTCCTGCAAGCCGCCGCCACCGGGGCGATCCAGGGCGCCGTCCGCGCCGCGTTTCCGCAACCGCTGCCGCGCCGGGCACGGATTGTCGAACTCTATGCCGGCATCGGCACCCTGAGCTTCGTCCTGGCCCCGCTGGCCGCGGTCGCGGCCTATGAATCGGATCCGTCGGCGGTGGCGGCGCTCCGGCAGGCGGCCGCCGCCGCCGGGCTGGGCGGGCGGGTCCGGGCGGAGGCGCGGGACCTGACCCGCCGCCCGCTGTCGCCCGCCGAATTGCAGGCCGAGGCGGTGGTGCTGGACCCGCCGGAAGCCGGAGCGGCGGCGCAGTTGCCGGCGCTGGCCGCGGCGCGCCCGAAGCTGGTGGTCTATGTGAGCTGCAACCCGGCGACGCTCGCGCGCGATGCCTCGGTGCTGGCCGGTGCTGGCTACCGGGTGGCGGCGGCGACGCCGATCGATCAGTTCCTGTGGTCGGCGCGGGTGGAGAGCGTAACGGTGTTCCGCCGGGACGCGGCAGGCGGCTGACCCGTCAGCCCGCCGCGAACTCGCGCACCGCCCCCCGCACCGAGGCCAGGTCGTTCGGCACCCGCGTAAAGCGCTCCGGCCGCGCGAACATGTCCGCTAGCCGTGTCGGCAGGGCCGGCCGCAGCCCAGTGGCCTGTTCCATCGCCTCGGGGAACTTGGCCGGATGCGCGGTCGCCATCGCCACCATCGGCACCCCCTGGCCCGCCGGCCGGGCCCGCGCCGCCGCGATGCCCACCGCGCTATGCGGGTCTGCCAGATAGCCGCAGGCGGCGTGCAGCCGGGCGATCTCCGCCAGCGTGCCGGCATCGTCCAGTCGAAACCCGTGCAGCAACCCGCGCGCGCGGTGCCAGACCGGGGCCGGCACCGCCATCCGCCCCTCGGCGCGGAACCCTTCCATCGTGGCCGCGGTCGCCGCCGGGTCGCGGTCCAGGAGTTCGAACAGCAGGCGCTCGAAATTGGAGCTGACCTGGATGTCCATGCTGGGCGAGAGCGACGGCTCCACCGGCCGGACCGACATGTCGTTGCTGTCCAGGAACCGGGTCAGGATGTCGTTGCGGTTGGATCCCACCACCAGCCGCGCCACCGGCAGGCCGATTCGCCGGGCCACCCAGGCCGCCAGCACGTTGCCGAAATTGCCGGTCGGCACCGCGAAGCCGACCTCGCGGTCCGGCCCGCCCAGCGCCAGCGCCGCCGCAACGTAATACGGCACCTGTGCGGCGATCCGCGCCCAGTTGATCGAGTTCACCGCCGCCAGCCCGAGCTCGGCGCGCAACGCCGCATCGGCGAACAGCGCCTTCACCAGGTCCTGGCAATCGTCGAAATTGCCCGCTACCGCGAGATTGAGCACGTTCCGCGCGGTCACGGTGGTCATCTGCCGCCGCTGCACCTCGCTGGTGCGGCCTTCCGGGTGCAGGATCACGATGCGCACCCGCTCCCGCCCGGCGAACGCCTCGATCGCGGCCGATCCGGTATCTCCCGAAGTCGCGCCGACGATCGTGACATGGGCATCGCGCGCGGCCAGTTCGTGCTCGAACAGGCGGCCCAGCACCGCCATCGCCATGTCCTTGAAGGCCAGGGTCGGGCCGTGGAACAGCTCCTGCACGAACAGCCCGGTTTCCAGCTGGATCAACGGCACCACGGCGGGATGGCCGAAGCCGGCGTAGGCCTCCCGGGCGATGCGCTCCAGCACCGCCTCCGGAATCGCCGCCCCGGCGAAGCGGGACAGGATGCGGGCGGCGAGCACCGGATACGGCAGGCCGCGCAGCGCCCGCCAGTCGGCGGGGCCAAGCCGCGGCCAGCTCTCCGGCACGAACAATCCGCCGTCCTCGGCGAGCCCGGCCAGCAGCACGTCGGTGAACGCACGCGGGGCGGCCTGGCCGCGGGTGGAGATGTAGCGCATCCGGACTCCCCGGTCAGAAACGGCGGCGGGTGGTGTAGTGCAGCCCGCAGGCGGCACTTTGCGCATCCGCCACCAGCGATTTGCCGCGCACGTGGCCGGTGACCACCACCCCCGGCCCGCCGCCGCTGATGGTGCCGTCGGCGTCGATCCGCGCCAGCACATCCACCCCGCCGGACCAGGGCACGTAGAACGCGCCCTGCGCCACATAGAGAGTGATGATGCCCGGATGTGGGCAATCGCGCGCCGCGGCGCGGAACCGGGTGGAGGTGCCATGATAGGCGCCGTCCCAGTCCGGCGCGGCGGCGACGCGCGGCGGGACCGGGCGCGCGGCGGGCGCGGCGCACCCGGCCAGCGCCGCCAGTAGCAGGATCGCGAGGGGCTTCATGCGCCGGTTCATGCGATGGAAGGGAGCGGAAGGCAACGCCGGCCCCTTCCCGCCACGGCACCCCACCTGTATGTCGCACCGATGCCAGAGGCGCCGATGTCCGCTCCACCCCGCGTGGCCTTGTTCGTAACCTGTCTGGTCGATCTGCACCGGCCGACCGTGGGCTTTGCGGCGATCCGGTTGCTGGAGGCCGCCGGCTGCCGGGTAGAGGTGCCGCGCGCGCAGACTTGCTGTGGGCAACCGGCCTATAACTCGGGCGACCGCGCCACCGCCCGCGCCCTCGCCGAGGGGCTGCTGGATGCCTTCGGTGGCTATGATTACGTGGTGGTGCCCTCCGGCTCCTGCGGCGGGATGCTGCGCCACCATCTGCCGCATCTGTTCGACGACGACCCCGACCTGCGGGCCCGGGCCGACGCGCTGGCCGCCCGCACCCACGAGCTGGTGAGCTTCCTGGTCGATATCCGCGGCATGACCATCCCGCCCGGGCGCTGGACCGGGGGCGCGGTGACCTATCACGACAGCTGCTCGGGCCTGCGCGAACTCGGGGTGAAGGCACAGCCGCGGACACTGCTGGCGGCGGCGGGGGCCAAGGTGACCGAGCTCGCCGAGCCGGAGATCTGCTGCGGCTTCGGCGGCACCTTCTGCGTGAAATACCCGGAGATTTCCACCCGCATGGTCTCCGACAAGACCCGGGACGTGGTGGCGAGCGGGGCGGAGACGGTGCTGGCCGGGGATCTTGGCTGCCTGCTGAATATCGCCGGCCGATTGTCACGCGAGGGGCACCCCAAGGGGCAGGCGGTGCAGGTCCGGCACGTTGCCGAGGTCCTGGCCGGCATGACCGACGTGCCACCGATCGGCGCCCC
>DAHWNE010000313.1 GCA_027340195.1 Acetobacteraceae bacterium
CCTCGTCCCAACTGGCGGCGCGGGCCAGGGTGGCGGCGGCGGCGTCGCGCAGCAGCACCGGCGCCTTCACCGAGGGGGGCACGTTGAGCTCGGCGCGCGCGGTGCGGACCTCGGTAATCAGGCGGATCACCCAGTCGAGCTCGGCGCGCGCCGCCTCGGCCCCGGTGAGCGGGGCGGGTTCCGGCCAGGGGGCGCGGATCAGCGAGCACGGCGCGCCATAGCCGAAATGATCCCACAGCGCCTCGGTCACGAACGGCATCGCGGGGTGCAGCAGGCGCAGGATCAGGCCCAGCACATGGCCGGCGGCGGCGCGCAGCTCGGCCCCGTCCGGCCCGTCGAGCAGCGGCTTGGCCAGTTCCAGGAACCAGTCGCAGAACACGTTCCAGGTGAAGCGGTAGCCGGCGGCGGCGTAGTCGTCGATACGATAGGAGTCGAGGGCGGCGGTGGCCTCGGCGATGGCGGTGTTGGCGGCGTCGAGCAGCCAGCGCGCGAGCGGGGTGCGGGCGGCGGCGGGGTCGAAGCCGGGGGCCGGGCCGATCGCGTTCATCTCGCAGAACCGGGCGGCGTTCCACAGCTTGGTGACGAAGCCGCGATAGGATTCCACCCGCGCCGCGCTCAGCTTCACGTCGCGGCCCGGCCCGGTCAGGGCGCAGATGGTGAAGCGCAGCGCGTCCGCGCCGTAGCGATCGATCAGCTCCAGCGGATCGATGATGTTGCCCTTGGACTTCGACATCTTCTGGCCGCGCTCATCGCGCACCAGGCCGTGGATATAGACGGTGCGGAACGGCACCGCGTCCATGACGTGGAGCCCGAGCATCATCATCCGCGCGACCCAGAAGAAGATGATGTCGAAGCCCGTGACCAGCACATCGGTCGGGTAATAGCGGGCGAGCTCTGGCGTCCGTTCCGGCCAGCCGAGGGTGGAGAAGGGCCAGAGGCCGGAGGAGAACCAGGTGTCCAGCACGTCCTCGTCCTGGGTCAGCGCCTCCTCGCGGCCGTAATGGGCGCGCGCGGCGGCGGCGGCCGCATCCGCGTCCGGGGCGACGAACACCTGCCCGTCCGGTCCGTACCAGGCCGGGATGCGGTGCCCCCACCAGAGCTGGCGGGAGATGCACCAGGGCTGGATGTCGCGCAGCCAAGCGAAGAAGGTGTTCTCCCACTGCTTCGGCACGAATTGGGTGCGCCCCTGCTCCACCGCCGCGATCGCCGGCCCGGCCAGGGCGGCGGCGTTGCAGAACCATTGGGTGGTCAGCAGCGGCTCGATCGGCACGCCGGAGCGGTCGCCATGCGGCACCTGATGGGTGTGCGGCTCGGTCTTTTCGAGCAGGCCCAGCCGGTCGAGCTCGGCCACGATCGCCTTGCGCGCGGCCTCGCGGCTCTGGCCCTCCAGCGCGCGCAGGAAGCCGGGATCGGCGATGCCCTCGACCGGCGTCATCGCCTCGGCGATCTCGGCAAGGGTGATGAGCGCCTCGCGGTCCAGCACCGAGGGCATCGGCAGGTCGTGGCGCTGGCCGACGGCGAAATCGTTGAAATCATGCGCCGGCGTGATTTTCACCGCGCCCGAGCCTTTCTCGGGGTTGGAATATTCGTCGGCGACGATCGGGATGGCGCGCCCGACCAGCGGCAGGATCGCCCGCTGGCCGATGAGATCGCGCCAGCGCGGATCCTCGGGATGCACGGCGACGGCGGTGTCGCCCAGCATCGTCTCCGGCCGGGTGGTGGCGACGGTGATGAAGCGGCCGGGCGCGCCCGCGATGGGGTAGCGGATGTGCCAGAGATGGCCGCTGGTCTCGCGGCTCTCGACCTCGAGATCGGAGATCGCCGACTGGAACTTCGGGTCCCAGTTCACCAGCCGCCGGTCGCGATAGATCAGGCCTTCGTTGTAGAGGCGGACGAACACCGCGCGCACCGCCGCCGACAGCCCGGCATCCATGGTGAAGCGCTCGCGCGGCCAGTCCAGCGAGGCACCGAGACGGCGCAGCTGGCGGGTGATGGTGCCGCCCGATTCCGCCTTCCACTGCCACACACGCTCGAGAAATTTCTCGCGCCCGAGGGCGCGACGATCGGTCTGCTCCTCGGCCAGCAGGCGTTCCACCACCATCTGGGTGGCGATCCCGGCGTGGTCGGTGCCCGGCTGCCACAGCGCGTCGCGGCCCTGCATGCGGCGGAAGCGGATCAGCGCGTCCTGCACGGTGAAGGTCAGGGCGTGACCCATGTGCAGGCTGCCCGTCACGTTGGGCGGCGGGATCATGATGGTGAAGGGCGCGCCCGGAGCGGCGGGGTCGGCGGCGAAGGCGCCGGAACGCTCCCAGCCTTCGTAGAGGCGGGATTCGGTCGCGGCGGGGTCGAAGGTTTTGTCCAGCATGGGTCCGGGTTTCAGGCGGGCGGGGGGCCTGTATCATGCACGGCGGGACGGTTGACAAATCCGCCCCCGAGGGGCTGCGCTCGCGTCCATGTCCTTCGCCGAAAGCCTGGACCGGCACCGCCGCCGCCACGCCATCCCCGCCTCGGTGCCGACGATCCCCCTGCCCGCCTATGCGCCGGCCCCGCTGGCGCCGCTGCCGGCGGCCCGCAAGCGCGCCTTCATGGCGCATCTGCGCGCCGAGTTGGACGAGGCCTTCGGCCCGGCGCGCCCGCGCCCGCGCCGGGCCGCCGGCGCGACCCCGTCCGCTCCGCCCAGCGCGGGCGCTTTCATCGCCGCCGCCTGCGCCACCTGCCGCGGCGCCTGCTGCGCCAACGGCGGCGAACATGCCTATTTCGACGCCGATGCCATCCGCCGCCAGCGCGAGGCCAGGCCGGAGCTGACCCGGGCCGCGCTGGAAGCCAGCTACGCCGCCGCGCTGGAGGGCGAACGCCACGCCGGTTCCTGCGTCTTCCACGGCGCGGCGGGGTGCGTGCTGCCGCGGGAGATGCGCGGCAATCTGTGCAACAGCTTCCTGTGCTCGGAGCTCCAGCGCGGGCTGGATCGCGCCGGGGCCGGCCCGGCGCTGCTGGTGGCGGCGACCGAACAGACCATCCGCCGGGTGCGGCTGCATCGCGGGGCTTGATCTGCCGCCCGCGCCGGGGCAACCACCCCAGGGGTTACCCCAGGCGCAACCGGACAGGATCATGGACACGCTGTCGCTGCTTTCCGATCTGATCGCCGCCGCCCGCGCCGCCGGGGCGGATGCCGCCGATGCGCTGCTGGTCGCCGGCACCTCGGTTTCGGTATCCTGCCGGCTGGGGCGGACCGAGCAGGTGGAGCGCGCCGAGGGGCGCGACCTGGGGTTGCGGGTGTTCCTGGGCCAGCGCGCGGCCATGGTCTCGGCCACCAGCGTCGAGCCGGCGGGCTTCGCCGATCTCGCCGCGCGCGCGGTGGCGATGGCGCGCGTGGTGCCGGAGGACCCGTTCGCCGGCCTGGCCGAGACCGCCGCGCCGCCGGAGGCGGTGGCGCTGGAGCTGGAAGACCCCGCCGAACCCGATGTCGCCGCGCTCACCGCGCGGGCGCTGGCGGCCGAGGCGGCGGCGCTGGCGGTGCCCGGGGTGACCAATTCCGAGGGCGCCGAAGCGGGATACGGGCGGACCGAGAGTTTCCTGGTGACCTCGGCGGGCTTCGCCGGACGGACGGTGCGCACCGGCCATTCGGTCTCGGCGGCGGTGCTGGCCGGGGCGGGGACGGCGATGCAGCGC
>DAHWNE010000342.1 GCA_027340195.1 Acetobacteraceae bacterium
CTCTACCCCGACATGTTCACCATGGCCCGTCAGGTCCGGCAGGCCACCGATTTCGCCCGCTACGCCCCGGGACGGCTGGCCGGCGTGGCGCTGCCCGATTTCCCCGCCACCGACGGCACCAGCTTCGCCGAGCTCAAGGACCGGGTGACGAAGTCGCTGGAGTTCGTCCGTTCCGTGCCGGAGGCCGCGATCGCCGGCACCGAGGACAAGGACATCACCTGGATGCAGGGCGCCAACAGCCGCACCATGAAGGGCCGGCCGTATCTGCTGTATTTCTGCCTGCCCAACCTGTTCTTCCACGCCACCACCGCCTATGATCTGCTGCGCCACAACGGGGTGATGCTGGGAAAACGTGACTTCCTCGGCCCGGCCTGATCCCGGTTGCACAGGAGTCCGCCGATGGACCGCGCCAGCTTCGAAGCCGAACTCGCCGCCGAGGGCTACGCCGCCGCGGAACGCGCCATGGCCCCCGGCACCTTCAATGCCGAGCACGCGCATGGCTTCGACGCGCGGCTGCTGATCCTGACCGGCGCCATGACGTTGCACCGGGATGGCGCCTCCCGCAGCTACGGCCCGGGCGAGAGCTTCGCGGTGCCGGCCGGGGTGCGGCACGCCGAACAGGTGGGGCCGGAGGGCGTGACCTATATCGGCGGGCGCCGCGCCGCCGCCGCCTGACCCCCGCGCGATGGATGGGCTGGCCGCGCTGGCGTGGCAGGTCGCGCTCGGCGCTGACGAGGCGCTTGAGGAGGCGCCGCTCGACCGGCTGAGCCGCGTTGCGCCGGCGCCGCGGGCGATGCCGGTGGCCGTCGTTGCCCCGCCGCCTCCGGTCCCGGGCGCCGCCAATGCCACCGAGGCCGCCGCCGCCGCCGGCACGCTCGACGCGCTGCACGCCGCCATCGCCGCCTTTACCGGCTGCGCGTTGTCGGTCACCGCCACCCACCCGGTGTTCGCCGAGGGCGACCCGGAGGCGGGGCTGCTGCTGATCGGCGATGCCCCCACCGACAGCGACGACCGCGCCGGCCGGCCGTTCACCGGCCCCGCCGGGGCGTTCCTGGACCAGATGCTGGCCGCGATCGGCCTCGACCGGTCGCGGCTGCTGCTGACCCCGCTGATCCCCTGGCGCCCGCCGGGCGGGCGGGCGCCGAGCCCGGCCGAGCGCGCGCTGTGCCTGCCGTTCCTGCTGCGGCTGATCGTGCTGACCCGGCCGCGGCGGGTGGTGCTGGCCGGTGCCCTGGCCGCCCGCGACCTGCTGGCCGGGGGGGGCGCGCGGGGCAAGCGCGGCACCTGGCAGACGCTGACGGTGCCGGGGCTGGCGCCGATCCCGGCCCTGGTCACCGAGGATCCGGCGTTTCTACTCCGCAATCCCGGCCCGCCCCGCCGGCGCGCCTGGGCCGAATGGCGATTGCTGCGGCGCAGCATGGACGACGACCTCACGAAATCGTGAGCACGAAACCGCCGATAACGCCTTGTTACCCGATTTTTCCGGCCCGGGTAACGCGATGGTGGGCGATTTCAAGGATTGCCGCGAGAGTTTTTGCGCTCTAGGCGATCCAGCTATGCGAGGGATCGGTCAAACGCTCTCCCGCCTTCCCGCGTTCCGGCTCATGCTTGCCGGCGCGGCGCTGCTGGCCGGGGCGAGGTCCCCGGTCGCGCACGCGGCCGGGAAGGGAGGGAACGATCAGACCGCGATGGTGATCCCGCGTCTCTCCGGCCCCGGGCTGTTTCCGGGATCAGGCGGGGGGTACGCGGCACTGCCGCAACCATTGTCTCCGGCGGATGCCGCGCTGGCGCGGCGGATTTTCGCTGATCAGGCCACGGGACGCATGGCGGATGCCGCCAGGCTGACCGCGCGGTTGCACGACCGCACCTTGCTGGGGCCGATCCTGGCGCAGCGGTACCTGGGCCGGTTTCATCGCTCCACCGTCGCCGAGCTGACCAGCTGGCTCACCCGCTACGGCTGGCAGCCGGAGGCCCCGGCAATCCGCGCCTTGCTGCTGCGGCGCCTGCCCGCCGGCGGGCTGGTCCCGCCCGGGTTGCACGCCGCCTTGGCGGCCCCGACGCCGGCGCGGCTGGGCCCGCTTCCGGCGCGCCCCGGGACACCGACCGACACGACCGATCCGGCCGCCGACAACCCCGACGCGCCGCCATGGCTGCGCGCGCTGAGCCTTGCCGATGGCGCGCGCGACGAGGTGAGTCTTGGGCTGCATCGCATCGCCGCCGCCCGCTATCTGACGCCACAGGCCGCCGCGGTGCTGCGCGCGACGCTGGCACGCGCCTTGTTCGCCGCCAATCACGACCGTCAGGCGCTGCGCGTGGCCGAGGACGCGGCCCGCCTCGCCGGCCCGCGCTTCGCCGGCCCGCCCGACTACATCGCCGGGCTGGCCGCCTGGCGGCTCGGCCGGACCCATCGCGCCGCCGCAAGGTTTGCCGCCGCCGCGCGGGCTGCCGGCACCGGGGCCTCGCTGCGCGCCGCCGCCGCCTATTGGGCGGGGCGGGCGGCGCAGAAGCAGGGACGGCTGGCGGCCTCGGCGCGCTGGTTCCGCCTCGCGGCGCGGGACGGGATGAGCTTCTACGGCCAGATCGCGCGTGACGCGCTGGGCTGGAGTCAGGACGCGCGCGGGGCAGCCCACGCCGTGCTGGCCCCGGCCGATCTCGAGGCGCTGGCGGCGCTGCCCGCCGGGCGGCTGGCCTTCGCGCTGTTGCAAGTGGGGCAGACCGACGCCGCGGCGGAGGCGCTGCGCGTGTTATGGCCGACCCTGGGCGCCGACCCGCAGCTGCGGCAGGCGGCGATGCTGGTCGCCGTTCGGGCGGGGCTGACCGGGGTTGCCGCCGAGATGCGCGCCCATCTGCGGCGCGACGCAGGCGTGCCGTCGCGGTCGCTGCGGTTCCCGATGCCGGTGCTGCGCCCGCGCGGCGGGTTCCGCATCGACCCGGCGCTGGTCTATGGGGTGACCCGTGCTGAATCCAATTTCGACCCCGCCGCCGTCTCCCGCGCCGGCGCCCGCGGGCTGATGCAGATCACGCCCGGGACCGCGCGCGCGGTGACCGGGGATCCGCATCTGACGCTCGCCAGCCTGCACGACCCCGGGTTCAACCTGGAAATCGGCCAGCAGCTGGTGCGCCGCCTGGCCCTGCGCCAGCCGCATCCGGGCGACCTGATCGGCATGTTGGCCAGCTACAATGCGGGGCTGAACAGTTTCCGCCAATGGCAGGGCCAGGTGCGCGCCGACGGCGACCCGCTGCTGTTCATCGAGGCGATTCCGCTGCGCCAGACCCGCATCTTCGTCGAGCGCGCGCTGGCCTATACATGGCTGTTCGCGGCGCGGCTGGACGAACCCACGCCCAGCCTGGACGCGATCGCCGAGGGCCGGTTCCCCAGTCTGTCCAACCCGGCCCGGCTGTCCGTCAGCTTGCACTGAAACCGAAAGCATCGCCGCGCCGAGGCGCGCTTGACGTGCCGGTCCTGGCGTGCGGTAACCCCGCCGCCATGTTCCGTCCATGTCTTTCGGAGGCCCGAGAATGTCCCCCAGCTTGACCCGCCGCGGCTTTTCCGCTGCCGCCACCGCCGCGCTTGCCACCCCCTTCATCGCCAATGCCGAGGCAGCCGCGCCGCTGCTGCTGCGTTGCTCGCTGGATACCGAACCGTCGCACCCTCGCAACGTTGCCTTCCGCGACTTCCTGGCCAAGCTGGAAAAGGCCTCCGACGGGCGGATCAAGACCAAGCTGTTCCAGTCCGGCGCGCTGTTCCCCGATCTGCATGTGGTGAAAGCGCTGGTGCAGGGTCAGGTGGAACTTGCTTGCCCCGGCACCTGGACCATCACCGGCTTCGTGCCGGACGCCGATTTCTCGCAGCTGCCGGCGTTCTACGGCCGCCCGATCGCGCAGGTCCACAAGGCCACCGACGGCAAGGCGGGCGAGTTCGTCAACGCCGAGATCGCGAAGAAGCTGCATCTTCAAGTTCTGGGCGGCTGGTTCGATCTGGGCTTCAACAACTGGTATTCCACGAAGAAGCCGCTCGCCTCGCTGGCCAGCCTGAAGGGGATGAAGCTGCGCAGCCCGGGCGGGGTGCTCAACTCCTGGCGGATCCGGTTCTTCGGCGGCATCCCCAACGTCACCGCCTGGCCGGACGTGCCGCTGGCGATGTCGCAAGGGACGTTCGACGGGCTCATCACCACCAACGAGAGCGCCGACAGTTCCAAGCTGTTCGACTCCGGCTTGAGGCATTCGTTGCAGGATCATCAGGGCATGGGCCTTTACGTGCCGCTGATGAACCAGCAGTTCTGGGGCAAGCTGGGGCCGAAGCTGCAGCAGACGGTGGTGTCGCTGTGGAAGGACAATCTGCCCGCCTATCGGGTCAACACCGCGCATGCGCAGCACGAGGGCCGGCTGGCACTGGCCAAGCACGGCGTGATCTTCGTCGATGTCAGCCAGGCCGAGCGGGATGCGGTGCGCAAGAAGATGCTGCCGATGCAGGATAAGGCCGCGGCCGGCGCGCATATGTCGCCGCAGCTGGTGAAGCTGGTGATGGCCGATATCGGTGCCTGATCGGCCACCCTCCGGTGCCGCGCGGGCGTTCGCCCGCGTGGCCTCGGCATGGAACTGGATCGAGCGGACCCTGGTGGGTCTGCTCGGTGCGTTCGCCATGATTATCGCCGCGATCCAGGTGTTCGGCCGCTATATCGACCCGGCGGACTCGATCAACTGGGCCGAGGAAGTGATTGTCTATGCCGCGGTGTGGGCGATCATGATCATCTCCTCGCAGCTGGTCCGCACCGACGGGATGGTGCGACCGGATCTGGTGCTGCGGCTGCTGAAGCCGGGCGTGCAGCGCTGGGTGGAAGTGTTCAACTGTCTGGTGGCGCTGGCCTTCACCTTCGGCATGATCTGGTACGGCTGGGCGGTGGTGGGCACGGCGCTGCTGCTGGATCAGCGCAGCTCCTCCGACCTGCAGTTCCCGATGTGGATCTATTACACCGCCCTGCCCACCGGCGGCGTGCTGATGTTCGGGCGCTATCTGGTCCGGCTGGCGCGCTATTTGTTCTTCTTCGACCCGCGCACGATGACGGTGGGGCACAGCCTCGCGCACGAGGCATCGTCCGATCTCATCGCCAAGATCACCGAATAGGCCGCGCGATGGCGACCCTGGGATTCCTGGTGCTGTTCTTCGGCCTGCTCGCGGCCGGAATGCCGATCTTCCTGGTGCTCGGCGCCTGCGCATCGGTGCTCTATTTCGTGTCCGGCCAGCCGATCATCGGGCTGGCGCAGAACATGATCGACCAGCTCAATTCCAGCACGCTGATGTCGCTGCCGCTGTTCGTGATGGCCGCCGCCTTCATGCGCCGCGGCGGGGTGGCGCAGGCGCTGGTGGACCTCTCGGCGGCCTGGCTCGGCGGGATCAAGGGCTCGCTCGGGCTGGTGGCGGTCGTCTCCTGCGCGCTGTTCGCCGCCATCTCGGGATCGTCGGTGGCCACCGCGCTGGCGATGGGCACCATCCTGCTGCCGGCGATGATCGAGCGCGGCTATCCGCGGAGCTTCGCGCTGGGGGTGCTGGGCGCGTCCGGCACCATCGGCGTGGTCATCCCGCCGTCGCTGGCGCTGATCCTGTATGGGATCGTCACCGAGCAATCGGTGCCGCGCCTGTTCCTGGCCGGCATCCTGCCGGGGGTGTTGCAGGCGGCGGCGTTTTTCGTCTGGGTGCTGTGGTACGCGCGGCGCAAGAACTTCCCCGCCGAGCCGCCCTTGCCGGCCGCCGAACGCCTGCGCGTGACTTGGCGCGGCCTGCCGGCGATGGCGGTGCCGGCGGTGGTGCTGATCGGCATCTATGGCGGGTTCATGACGGTGACCGAATCCGCCGCCATGGCCGCGGTCACCTCTCTGCTGGTCAGCCTGGTGGTCTATCGCGGCTTCCGCTGGACGCAGACGCTGGACGTGATCGCCGAGGCGCTGTCCTCGGCCGGCGTCATCATGCTCATCATCGCCACCGCGCTGGTGTTCGGGCACTGGATGACCGGCTCAGGCGTGCCGGCGCGGATCGTGGAGTTCACCACCCACCAGGGGTTCAGCACCTGGGAATTCCTGCTGGCGATGAACTTCATGCTGCTGGTGATCGGCTGTTTCCTGGAAGTGGTCAGCACCCTGCTGCTGGTGATGCCGATCCTGGCGTCGGTGCTGATGCCGCTCGGGATCGATCCGGTTCATTTCGGTATCATCTTCACCCACAACATGGAGGTGGGGCTGGTGCATCCGCCGGTGGGGCTCAACCTCTACGTTCTCTCCACCATTTCGGATGCGCCGATCGGCGAGGTGATCCGCGGCATCCTGCCGTTCCTGGTGATCCTGCTGCTGGTGCTGGGCCTTATCACCTATTGGCCGGAGATGACGCTGTGGTTGCCGGATCTGGTGTTCGGGAAGTGATCCGCCGGCCCGGTTGACCCGCTGCCCGGTCGCCCTATCGTGGCCGGGCGCAACCTGGCCCTGGACCATGACCCCGACCTATCTTCGCAGCGGCATCTTCCTCGCCCCGTTCCACGCCCTCGACGAAAACCCCACGCTCGCGATCGAGCGCGATATCGAGCTCATCCAGCACCTGGACCGGCTGGGCTACCACGAAGCCTGGATCGGCGAGCATCATTCCGGCGGATTCGAGATCATCGCCGCCCCGGAGGTGTTCATCGCCACGGTTGCGGAACGGACCCGGCATATCCGCCTGGGCACCGGCGTGGTCTCCCTGCCCTATCACAACCCGTTCATCCTGGCCGACCGGATGGTGCTGCTGGACCATCTGACCCGCGGGCGCGCGATGTTCGGGGTCGGCCCCGGCGCGCTGGTGCATGACGCCAAGAAGATCGGCATCGAGGCCGCCGACCAGCGCCCCTATATGAACCGCGCGCTGGACAGCATCGTCCGCCTGCTGCACGGGGAGACGGTGACGGAGACGACCGACTGGTACCGTCTGGTCGATGCGAGGCTGCAACTTCCGTGCTACAGTCAGCCGGTGATGGAGATGGCGGTCGCCGCCTCCCGCTCCCCGGTCGGCGCGCTGGCGGCCGGACGGCACGGCATCGGGATGCTGTCGATCGGCGGCACCTCGCCCGAGGCGATGAAGCAGCACGCCCGCAACTGGGCGACCTATGAGGAACAGGCCGCCGAACACGGCAAGACCGCCGACCGGCGCAACTGGCGGCTGGTGTCGATGTTCCACATCGCCGAGACGCGGGAGCAGGCGCGCGCCAATGTGCGCTTCGGTCTCGAGCGCTTCGCGCAGTATTTCCGCGATGTCGGCACGTTCCCGATCGTGCCCGCGGGCATCGGCGATGCCTATGAATATCTGCTGGACAATCAGGCCGCCTGCATCGGCACGCCGGACGATGCGATCGCCTATATCACGCAGTTGCTGGAGGGCGCCGGCGGGTTCGGGTCGATCCTGGAACTGGCGCACAACTGGGCGGATTTCCCCGCCACCCTGCGGCATTTCGAGCTGATGGCCCGCTACGTGCTGCCGCATTTCCAGCACAGCCGCGAATGGCGGGAGGAGAGCTACGGCTTCGCCCGCAGCAACGGCGACGCATTCCGCAGCGAATCCCAGGCCGCCGTGCAGACCGAAATCGACCGGCGGCGGACCGGCGCGTGACGGCACGCGGGGGACGGTCGCGCCCCCCCGGCCTGCTGCTGATTCTGGCCCTCGCGCTGACCGCGCTGGCACCGCCGCGCCGCCCCACC
>DAHWNE010000366.1 GCA_027340195.1 Acetobacteraceae bacterium
CATGCTGCCGCTGGTGGAAGGCGGGCTGCCGGTTCCCGGCTTCACCGTGCTGCCCACGATCGGGCTCACGGAGGAGTTCAACGACAACATCTTCCAGACCGAGCAGAACCGCCGCTGGGACCTGATTACGGTTCTGACTCCTGGCATCGCGCTCGCCGCCAACACGCCGCGGCTCGATCTCAGCCTGCAATACAACCCCAGCCTCGAGTACTACGCGCGCACCACCTCGGAAAACACCATCGCCCAGCAGCTGAGCGGGGTGGCCAGCCTGGTGGTGGTGCCGCACAGCATCTATATCGATGCTCGCGCCTACGCCTCGGTCGAGCCCGTCAACGGCGGGTTCGTCGGCGCCGGTGGGCAGGGCGCGGCGCTCGGCGGCTATGGCTACGCCACCGGCACCGGCGGCTTCGCCCGTCAGACCACCACTCAGGTGTTCGGCGAATCGATCACCCCGCGCATCACCCATACGTTCGGCGATCTGGGAACGGCCAATCTCGGGCTGACGCTCGCGAATACCTCCACCAGCAGCACCTACGCCGGCGGGTCGGGGTCGCTGAGCTCGGCCGATCTGCTGGGAAGTTTCGCCTCGGGTGCGGTGCTCGGGCGGATCCAGAATACCGTTACGGCAGAGGCCTATCGCGCCACCGGCACGACCTTCCTGACCAATGCCAGCCGCGACACGGTGCAGGATCAGGTCGGCTACGCCCTGCTGCGTCGGCTGCAGGTCTTCGTCGCGCTGGGCTATGAGGACATCACCTACGGCGGCACCACCGCGCGGCCGGTGCATGACCTGACCTGGCAGGTGGGGTTCTCGGCCACGCCGGGCCCGCACAGCAGCCTCACCTTCAGCTACGGCCATTCCTACGGGACCGACGGTTTCAACGTCGCGGGGTCCTACGCGCTGACCAGCCGCACCACCGCCACCATCACCTATTCCCGCCAGATCACTACCTATCTGCAGCAGGTGGCCGCCGCGGTGGGGGCGGCCGGGGTGAACGCCAACGGCGTGCTGGTCAGCCCGGTCACCGGTCAGCCTATCATCATCGGCAACCCGGCGCTGGCGGTGGAGAACTCGGTCAACCTGACCTCCACGCTGGAGGCGACGCTCACCACCCTGCTCGACCGCGACACGGTGGCGTTCACGCTCAACCATACGGACAGCACGCCGCTGTCGGCGGGCGGGTTCTCGCAGGCGGATACGGTTGGCACCGTGAGCTGGACCCGGGCGCTCAGCACGCGCGCCAACCTGTCCGCCAACGTCTCCTACGGGTTCACCCAGGTCCCCGGGCTAACTGGCAACAGCACGCTGTTCAGCTTCGCCAGCCAGTTCGGCTATCAGCTGAGCGCGCGCCTGAGCCTGACCGCCAGCTATCAGTTCTTTCGACGGAACTCCTCGGCGGCCGGGTACTCGATCTATGATAACGTCGCCTTCGTCGGCATCACCGAACGGTTCTGAGCAATCCTCGTGTATGAAACCTTCTTCCGACTGAGCGGCATTCCGTTCCAGCTGACCCCGGACAGCCGGTTCTTCTTCGGCAGCGCCGGGCACAGCCGCGCCATTTCGCATCTGGTCTATGGGTTGTCGCAGGAGGAGGGCTTCATCGTCATCACCGGCGAGGTGGGCGCCGGCAAGACCACTCTCGTCGAACATCTCTGGACCCGGCTCGACCGCGCCAGCTACGCGGTGGGCCGGGTGGTCACCACGCTGGTCTCGGGCGACGATCTGTTGCGGCTCGCGGTGACCAGTTTCGGCATCGCCGACGACGGCACCGACAAGGCCACGCTGCTGCGGCGCTTCGAGGCGATGGTACGCGCCCAGCGCCAGGCCGGACGGCGCTGCCTGCTGGTGATCGACGAGGCGCAGAATCTGTCCGTGGCCACGCTCGAGGAACTGCGGATGCTGTCCAACATCACGGTGGACGGAAGGGCCTCGGTGCAGACCATCCTGCTCGGGCAGCCGCAGTTCCGCCCGCTGCTGGCCCGACCCGAGCTCGAGCAGCTGCGCCAGCGGGTGCTGGCGTCCTACCACCTCGGCCCTCTGACCGAGGCCGAGACCCGCCAGTATATCGAGCACCGGCTGCGGCTGGTGGGCTGGGCGGACGATCCGCACTGGCACGACGACGCCTTCGCCCGGGTGTTCGCCGCCACCCGCGGCATCCCGCGCCGGGTCAACACGCTGTGCGGGCGACTGCTGCTGTTCGCCGCGCTGGACGAGACGCACGACATCACCGCCGCGATGGTCGAGGCGACCGCCGCCGAGCTCGAACAGGATCTGGGCGCCGGCGCGCCGACCGCGGTCGCAACGCCCGCCGCGCCGGGGGCGGCGGAGCCGATCGACCGCCGCCTGAGCGCGATCGAGGACCGGCTGGGCCGCCAGGACCGGCTGCTCCGCCGGGTGGTCGATCTGCTGGACACGCTGGCCGAGGCGCCCGAGGACCGGCCGCGCGCGCGCGCCGCCCCGCCGTCATGACCGCCCGCCCGCTCAACGCCATGACGGTGGATGTGGAGGATTACTTCCAAGTGCAGTCCTTCGCCGGCAGCGTCGCGCGCGCCAGCTGGGACGACTTCCCCGCCCGGGTCGCCCGCAACACCAACCTGGTGCTGGATCAGTTCGGCGGCGCCGGCATCCGCGCCACGTTCTTCACCCTGGGCTGGGTCGCGCAGCGGGAGCCGGCGCTGATCCGGCGCATCGTCGCCGAGGGTCACGAGCTGGCCAGCCACGGCTGGGACCACACCCGCGCCGATGCCCAGGACCCCGCCGGCTTCCGCGCCGATGTCAGCCGCACCCGGGCCCTGCTGGAGGATACCGGCGGGGTCGCGGTGCGCGGCTATCGCGCCGCCACCTTCTCCATCGGCCCGCGCAACCCATGGGCGTTCGGGGTGCTGGCCGCGGCCGGCTACGCCTATTCCTCCTCGGTCAACCCGATCCGCCACGATCTCTACGGCAACCCGGACGCGCCCCGCGCGCCGTACCGCCCCGATGCCTCCGGCCTGTGGGAGATCCCGATGACCACCCTGCGCGCGGCCGGCCGGAACCTGCCCTGCTCGGGCGGGGGGTATTTCCGGCTGATGCCGTATCGCTGCTTCCGCTTCGCGTTGCGGCGGGTGAATCAGGTGGAATCCCGCCCCGGCATCTTTTATTTCCATCCCTGGGAGATCGACCCCGACCAGCCGCGCATTCCCGGTGTCGGGTGGAAATCCCGTTTCCGCCACTACACCAACCTGCACCGCATGAGCGCTCGGCTGGACCGGCTGCTGGCGGATTTCGCCTGGGACCGGATGGAT
>DAHWNE010000139.1 GCA_027340195.1 Acetobacteraceae bacterium
GAGCTGGAAGAAGCCGCCACCCTGGACGGCGCCTCCAGCCTGGCGGTGCTGTGGCGCATCGTGGTGCCGCTGATCCGCCCGGCGCTGATCGTGGTGGCGATCTGGGAGTTCCTGTTCTCCTGGAACGAGTTCTTCCTGGCCCTGGTCATTATGACCCACAATGCGACCAAGACCCTGCCGCTGGCGCCGCTGTATTACCAGGGGCCGTACATGACCGACCCGGGCAAGCTGTTCGCCATCCTGACGCTGATCGCGGTGGTGCCGATGGTGGTCTATGCGCTCGTGCAGCGCTGGTTCGTGGGCGGGTTGATGGCCGGGAGCGTGAAGGGATGAACCCCGGCGCGGCGGTGGTGACGGGCGGCGCCGGCGGAATCGGCCAGGCGGTGCTGGCGCGGCTGGGCGCGGACGGGTTCGCGCCGGTGTCGTGGGACCTGTCCGATCATGCCCCGGCGGCGCAACTGGCGCTGGCGGTGGACGTGACCGATGCCGACGCGCTGGCGGCGGCGGCGGCGGCGACGATGGCCCGCTTCGGGCGCATCGGCGCGCTGGTGGTGGGCGCCGGCATCCTGGGACCGGTGGCGCCGGTGTGGGAGGCGCCGGTCGCCGACATCCGCCGCGTGATCGAGACCAACCTGGTCTCGGCCTTCCTGACCTGCCGGGCGGTGATCCCGCATCTGCTGGGCCGCGGCGGGCGGATCGTGATGATCGCCTCGGTCCAGGCGAAGGAGGGGACGGCGCTGTCCGGCCCCTATGCGGCGGCGAAGGCCGGCATGATCGCGCTGGTGAAAGTGCTGGCGAAGGAACTGGCCGCCGAGGGCATCCTGGTCAACGCCGTCACGCCGACGGTGGTGCGCACGGCGATGGAACGCGAGATCTCGGCCGAGCGGCGGGCGGATCTGCTGGCGCGCATCCCGCTGGGGCGGTTCCTGGAGCCGGCGGAAGTGGCCGAGATGGTGGCGTTCCTGTGCGGACCGGGGTGTTCCTTCTCGACCGGGGCGGTGTTCGATCTCTCCGGCGGCCGCGCGACCTGGTGAGCGGCTACAGCCGCCCCAGCAGCGCATCCAGCCGCCCCAGCACCGCCGGCCAGGCGTAGCCCGCCTCCACCGCCGCCCGTCCGGCGGCGCCCAGGCCGGGATGCGCGCCGCTCAGCACCGCCCCCACAATCTCGGCGATCGCCGCCGCCCCGTCCGCCACCAGCAGGTCGCGCCCCGGTTGCGCGCGAATCCCCTCGAACGCGCCCGGCGAGGCCACCACCGGCCGCCCGGCCGCCAACGCCTCCAGCACCTTGTTCTGGATGCCGCGGGCGATTCGCAGCGGGCTGACCGAGACATCGGCATGGGCGAGATAGGGCCGCACATCCGCGACCCGCCCGGTGACGTGGACCCCGGGCAGCTCGGCCAGCCGCCGCGTCTCCGGGCCGGGATTGGCGCCGACGATCCAGAATTCGGGGCGGGGTGCGATCAGCGGCAGGATCTCGGTCGCGAACCATGCCGCCGCATCGGCATTCGGCCAGTAGTCCATGTTGCCGATGAACACCGCGCGCCGCGCCGGCCCCGGATAGGGCGAGGGAAAGACATGATCGGGCGAGAAGAACCCGAGATCGACCCCGCATTCCACGTGGTCGAGCCGGTCGGCGACCTCCGGCGCGAGTTCGGCGAAGCGGCTTGCCTCGGCCTGGGTGACGAAGAAGGTGGCGTCGCAGGCGGCGGCGGCGCGGCGTTCATAGGCGAGCAGGGTGCGCCCCTCCCGCGCCCAGACCGCGCGCATCGGCCAGGCGGCATCGGCGGCGTAGCGCGTCCATTTCTCGGAATCGATGTCCTGCATGTCGAGCAGCCGGCGCGCGCGGGACGGCGGCAGGTCCAGCACATAGGGCGCCATGGCGGCGGAGTAGATATAGGCCACATCCGCGCCCGGCAGCCGTTCCGCCACCCAGCGCCCGAGCCCGGGATGACGGTAGTAGTCCAGCATCAGCGGCCGGCCCGGACGGGCCCGCGCCAAGGCCCGGAGCTTCTGCACCCGCTTGTCGATGCGGAACGCCGCCACCTCGGCGCAGATCTCGCGCAACACCGGCAGATGGGCGAGATCGTCCGGGTCCTCCACCAGGCAGCCGAGCCGGATGCGCCACTCCGGCGCGAGGTGGCGCAGCAGGTGGTAGGCGCGAATCTTTTCCCCCTTGTTGAGCGGATAGGGGAAGCGATGGCTGACGAAGAGGAGGTCTCGCACCGCGGCTATTGGCTGGCCCAGACGATGCGATGCATCCAGCTCACCTCCGGCAGTTCGAACGCATAGTCGGGGAAGGCCGGGTTGAGGCTATGCAGCTCGATCCGGCGGGCGGAGCGGCGGGTGAGTTCCTTGGCCATCACTTCCCCGGCGGCGGTGCGCACCACCACCCGATCGCCGCGGCGGATCGGCGCGGCCGGCGAGACCACCACCAGATCGCCGTCGCGATACACGGGTTCCATCGAATCGCCGCTGATTTCCAGCGCATAGGCGTTGGGGTCGGCGATGTCGGGCATGTTCACCTCGTCCCAGCCGCCGCCGATCGGATAGCCGCCATCGTCGAAATATCCCGCCCCGCCGGCCTGGGCGAGGCCGATCACCGGGATGCGGCGCTGCTGCGGCGGGCGCGCCGAGGAGTTCAACGTGCGCGCGCCGTTCACCAGGGCGGTGAAGTCCTCAAGGCTGACGCCGGTCGCGTCCAGCACCTTGGCTAGGCTGCCGGTGCCGGGCCAGCGCAGATGGCCGTCCGGCATCACCCGCTTGGAGGGGTTGAAGCTGGTCGAATCCAACCCCGCGAGCCGGGCCAGGCCGGAGGCCGACAGGCCGCGCTCGGCGGCCAGCGTGTCGATCGCGCGCCAGATGTCTTCGTGTTTCATGCCGGGGGCAATATAGGATTCATGTCCCGGAAGAAAGAGAAAAATGCACTCGGCCGCGCGCGGTGCCGATGGCGAGCAGCAGCCGGACCAACGCCGCCCGCGGCGCCGGCGGCAGGGCGGCGACGAGTTGCTTGGCGCGGCCGGACAAGCGCCGCGGCCCCGGCTCCAGCAGCGCCGCGATCCGGGTGACGGCGGCGAAATCGCGCGCCACGAAGGCCCCGGCCAGGGCGGCTTCCCGGCGGCGGCGGATCGAGGCGCCGATCCGCCCGGCGAGCGGCGCCAGCTCCGGCCGGGTGGCGAGCACATGCGCCAGCACCTCCGCCTCCCCCAGCGCGGTGGCGACATCGTTGCCGGAGATATTGGCCGCGTGCTTGCGGATCCCCACCAGCGGCGTCATCAGGAATCCCAGCGGCGCGTGCTGGGCCAGCCGCAGCGCGGTGGCGAAATCCCCGGACAGCCGCCGCCCGACCGAGGCGTCCCACCCGCCGATGCCGCGCAGCCAATCGGTCCGCGCCAGCAGGCAGGAGACGAACAGCGGCTGGAACGCGATCAGCCGGTCCACGATCGGCCGGTCGAACACCGCCTGGTCGGGGCCGAGCCGGCGCAGCCCGTCCCAGAACCCGGGCGGGGCGGCGGCGAATTTTCCCGCGGTGGTCCAGCGCTGGTCCTGCACCAGCACGAAATCGCCATAGGCGGCGGGCAGGCCCGGGACGGCGTCGAACAGGCGCGCCATCGCGGCCAGGAACTCCGGGCGCCACAGATCGTCGCTGTCGCAGAACGCGACATAGGGCGCGGTGGCGGCGGCGAGGCCGATGTTGCGCGCCACCAGATCGCCCCCGTTCGGCACCCGGATCGCGCGCAGGTCGGGCGACGCCGCCAGCAGCGCCGGGGTGGCATCGGTGCTGCCGTCATCGACCACGATGATCTCGGCCGGGGCCAGCGTCTGGGCGCGGATCGAGGCCAGGGTCGCGGGCAGCAGATCGGCCCGGTTGTAGGTGGGAATGATGACCGAGACGCGCATTCCCGCCCCGTAGCACGGGGCGAATATCCCGTGCCATCAGCGTTTCGTCCGCTCTATGCCGAACCGGCCGGGCGTCCCGCCAGCGCCGCCAGCGCCAGGCAGAGCTGGCCCAGGCGCGGGGCCATCGGCCCGGCCGGCACATAGGCCCCGCCGCGCCCGCGCAGCCCGTCCCAGATGCCCTGGCGGATGGCCCGTTGCAGCGCGGGGTGGGCGCGATACCGCGCCACCTCCCGCGCGCTGGCGAGCAGCGACCACAGCAGCGGCCGGGCCCGGCCGGGCCAGCGCGCGTGGCGGCGCAGCAGCAGCAGCTGGTTGCGGGCCATGAAATAGTGGAAATAGGGCGGGCGATGGGCGGCGCCGGCGCCCGGGAGTTCGGCGGGATGGAAAATCTCCGCCGCCGCCACCATCGCGCAGCGGAACCCGGCGCGGTTGGCGCGCAGGCAGATCTCGTTGTCCTCCCAATAGGCGAACAGGGTCGCGTCGAACCCGCCGATCCGCTCCAGCAGCGCGCGGCGCAGCAGCATGGCGGTGCCGGGCACCCACAGCCGGTCCGGCGAGTCCGCGGCCCAGCGCGCCGCCACCTCCGCCGTGTCGGCGTAGTGGAAGGTGAGGGTCGGCAGATCGATCCGCCCGGCGGTGAAGGAGGCGCGCTCGGGGCTGGCGCGGATCACCGGGGACAGGATGCCGAGACGCGGATCGGCCTCGGCGGCGGCCACCAGCGCGGCGAGCGTGCCCGGCGGGGCCACCGCATCGTCGTTCAGCAGCCAGACGTACTCCGCCCCGTCGGCCAGGGCGGCGGCGATGCCGGCGTTCACCCCGCCGGCGAAGCCCCGGTTCTCGGCCAGCCGGATCAGCCGGCCCGGCGGGGGCGGCGGCGGCGGCGGCGTGGCCGAGCCGTTATCGACCAGCAGCAGCCGGTTGGCCGTGTGGGTCTGCGCGGCCAGGCTGGCCAGGCACGCGGCGGTGGCGCTGGAGCCGTTCCAGGTCAGGACGACGGTATGAACCAGGGGCGAGGACATGCGGGCGGGATTGAGGCGGGGCGGCCGGCACGGTATGCGAGGAACCCGCCCGCGAACAGCCGGAATGCAGAGCGATGCCAGGGTTTTCTCCGCTGCGGCGGGTGCGCGCCCGGTGGGACCGGTGGTACGCGGATGCCTGGTGCAAGGACGCCTTCATCCGCGGCCTGCCGCCGGGGGCGCGGCTGTTGGATGTCGGCTGCGGCAACAACTCCCCGCGCTACACCAAGGGGATCCGCCCGGATCTGGTCTATACCGGCCTGGACGTGGGCGATTACAACCAGGCCGAGCCGGCCGGTGCCTTCGCCGACCGCTACATCGTGGTGCCGCCCGAGGGCTTCGCCGCCGCCATCGTCGCCGAGCGGGGGGCGATGGACGCGGTGATCAGCGCCCATAACCTGGAGCATTGCCAGGACATGGCGGCCACGCTGGCGGCGATGGCCGGCGCGCTGGCGCCGGGCGGGCGGCTGTTCCTGGCCTTTCCGTGCGAGGCGAGCGCGCGGTTCCCCTCTCGCGACGGGTGCCTGAACTTCTTCGACGACGCGACGCACCGGACCCTGCCGCGGTTCGATGCGGTGCTGGCGGCGCTGCGCGCGGCGGGGCTGGAGGTGACGGTGGCGATCCGGCGCTATCGGCCGGGGGTGCATGTGCTGGCGGGGGTGCGGAACGAGTGGCGGA
>DAHWNE010000140.1 GCA_027340195.1 Acetobacteraceae bacterium
GTGGGCGCGGGCCTCGGGCAGGGCGTGCCCATCCGGGCACGCCCTGCCCGAGGCCCGCGCCCACTCCCTCCCGCTCCGAACCATACTGATGGCGGTCCAGGGGGCCATCCCCCTGGTGGGGGGTCCAGGGGGGCAAAGCCCCCCCTGGCCTTCGGATCCCTCGGAACCGCCCCTCACTGGTCAAGCCCCATGCATCCTTCCGACGATTCCCTTCAGCACTTGCAGCGCCAGGCCGAGGCCGCGCGGGCAGCGGCGCGGGTTCTGAGGGTGGCTGATGGCGGCACCCGAGACGCGGCGTTGGTTGCCATGTCGCGGGCGTTGCGGGATGCGACGCCGGAGATATTGGCGGCCAATGCAGCCGATGTCGCGACGGCCACCGGGCCGACGGCGTTTCGGGACCGGCTGACGCTGACCGAGGCTCGGGTGGCGGCGATGGCTGACGGGGTTGCGGCGGTGGCTTCGTTGCCCGATCCGCTGGGGCGTCGGCTGGATGCGTGGGTGCGGCCGAACGGACTGCGGATCGCGCGGGTTCCGGCGCCGATCGGGGTGATCGGCATGATTTACGAGAGCCGCCCGAATGTGGGCGCCGATGCGGCGGCGATCTGCGTGAAGGCGGGCAACGCGGTGATCCTGCGCGGCGGGTCGGAGGCCGCGCGCTCGGCCGCCGCGCTGCACCAGGCCCTGGCCGCGGGGTTGCGCGAGGCGGGACTGCCGGAAGCTGCGGTGCAGACCGCGCCCACCACCGACCGCGCCTATGTCGGTGCCATGCTGGGCGCGGCCGGGCTGATCGACCTGATGATCCCGCGCGGCGGCAAGTCCCTGGTGGAGCGCGTGCAGCGCGAGGCGCGGATGCCGGTTCTGGCCCATGCCGAGGGGCTTTGCCACACCTATATCCACGCTGCCGCCGACCCGGAGATGGCGCGCGCGCTGCTGGTCAACGCAAAGCTGAGACGGACCGGGATTTGTTCCGCTACAGAGACGTTACTGATCGATCGGGCGGTGGCACCGGCGATGCTGCCCTCGCTGATCGAGGCGTTGGAAGCGCGCGGCTGCGCCTTCCGCGCCGATGCGGCGGCGCGCGCGATCCTGCCGCACCTGCCGGCGGCGGAGCCGGGGGATTTCGATACCGAATGGCTGGATGCGGTTCTCTCGGTGGCGGTGGTCGATGGCGTCGATGAGGCGTTGGCGCATATCGCGCGGCACGGCAGCGGCCACACTGATGCGATCGTGACCGGAGACGAGACGGCGGCACGGCGGTTCCTGTCGCGGATCGACAGCGCAGTGGCGCTGTGGAACGCCTCCACCCAGTTCTGCGACGGGGGAGAGTTCGGGTTTGGCGCCGAGATCGGCATCGCCACCGGCCGGTTGCATGCGCGCGGGCCGGTGGGGCCCGAGCAACTGACCACTTATCGTTACGTGGTCGAAGGAAATGGGCAGGTGCGGCCCTGAACCCGCCGCGATTCGGCGATCGGCGGCGGGTGCGGATCGGGCTGCTTGGCGGCTCCTTCAATCCGGCGCACGAGGGGCACCGGCATGTGGCCGAGCAGGCGCGGCGGCGGCTGGGACTGGACCAGGTGTGGCTGCTGGTATCTCCGGGCAATGTGCTCAAGCCGCAAGCCGGGATGGCGCGATATGATCACCGCCTGGCGAGTGCGGCGCGCATCGCCGACGGGCGGCGGGTGCTGGCGGCGGGGCTGGAGGCGGCATGGGGCACGCGGTTCAGTAACGATACCGTGCGGATGCTGCGCCGACGCTTTCCCCGCGCCCGCTTCGTGTGGGTGATGGGGGCGGATATCCTGGCCGAGTTGCCGCGCTGGCGGCACTGGGTGCGCTTGGCGCGGGCGATTCCGTTTCTGGTCCTGCCGCGGCCGTCGTATAATGCGCGCGCGCTGGCCGGGCAGGCGGCGCGGCGGATGCGTCATGCGCGTCTTGCCCCACGCGCCGCCCGCCTGCTGGCGGGACGGGCGCCGGGGTGGGTGTTTCTTCCGGCGTCACAACATGCAGCTTCGGCCAGCGCGATTCGCGCTGCCGCGAAAGGAGACGTGCCATAGCGAAATCCTCCCCGCCGCCCCGCGGCACCGCGCCGCGCCGCGCCCCGCGCAAGCCGCCGCGTCCGGCCCCACTGGCCGACAAATCCCCGGGCAGCGCGCGCAAGAAGGCGGTGATGGCGGGCCCCGCGCGGCGGCGGGCGGCGCCGGTGGCGCCGGACGCCGCGCTGGATGCGCTGCAGCGGCTGATCGTGACCAGCCTGGAGGATGACAAGGCGGAGGCGATCGTGACGCTCGATCTGGCCGGACGGGCGGCGTTCTGCGACCGCATGGTGATCGCGACCGGCCTCGCCGACCGCCAGATCAGCGCGATGGCGGAGCACCTGTCGCAAAAGTTGACCGAGGCTGGGGTGAAACGGGTGCAGGTGGAGGGTGCCGGCGGGTCCGACTGGGTGCTGCTGGATGCCGGCGATATCGTGGTCCACTTGTTCAAGCCGGAGGCACGGGAGATGTACGCGCTCGAGAAGATGTGGAGCGCGGAGTTGGACGAGGCAGCCCCCGGTTAGGCGGCCTTGCGGGCCGCCTTGACGAAATCCGCGCCTTTCTCGGCGATCATGATGACCGCGGCATTGGTGTTGCCGGAGACCAGGGTTGGCATGATCGAGGCATCGATCACCCGCAGCCGATCGATGCCACGCACGCGGAGCGTGTCATCGACCACCGCCATCGGGTCCGAACCCATCTTGCAGGTGCCGACGACGTGGTAGGTGGTCTGCCCGTTGTTGCGGGCGAATTCCAGCCATTCGTCGTCGGTCTGTACCTTGTCGCCGGGGGTCATCTCGAAATCGCGGTAGCGGTCCATGCGCGCGTTGTTCACGATTTGCCGCGCGATCTTCATGCCCGCGACCACGGTTTCCTGGTCCAGCCGCTCGGCCAGGAAGTTGGGGCGGATCGCCGGGGCGGCGGCGGGGTCGGGGGTACGCGCGTGGATCGAGCCCTTGGATTCGGGGCGGCACTGATAGGTGGTGATGGTCATCCCCGGCTTGCGGTCGAGGATGCGGGTGGCGGCGGTCGCGTAGCTAGCATGTGCGAAATGATACTGCACGTCCGGCACCTCCAGATCCGGCCGGGTACGCACGAAGCCATAGACGATGCCGGCGGTGAAGGTCAGGATGCCCCGATGGCGGAGGAAGTAGTTGGCGATCTCCTTGACGAAGGTGAGGCCGCGGGTCTGTTCGTTCAGCGTGATCGGCAGCTTCACCCGCCAGTTCATGCGCGGTGCGAAATGGTCGCGGTAGTTCTCACCCACCCCGGCCAGTTCGTGCACCACCGGGATACCGGCCGCTTGCAGGACCTCGGGCGCGCCGATGCCGGAGAGTTCCAGCAGATGCGGTGATTTCACCGCCCCGGCGGCCAGCAGTACCTCCCCGCCCACGCGCGCTTCAAGGGGCTGGCCGTGGCGCGTGTAACGCACGCCGACGGCGCGGGTGCCGTCCAGGATCAGCCCCGTCGCCAGCGCATCGGTCTCGATCTTCAGGTTGGGTCGGGAGCGTGCCGGCTCGAGGAAGGCGCGCGCGGTGGACCAGCGCCGACCGTCCTTCTGGGTCACCTGGTAGTAGTTGAACCCTTCCTGGTGGCCGTTGTTGTAGTCGGGGTTGGTGGGCCAGCCCTCGGCGGCGGCGGCATCGATCAGCGCGTCGCAGATCTCGTGGTGCTCGCGCATCGGCGCGACGTTGAGAGGTCCGCCGCGGCCGCGGGTCTCGTCGCCGCCGGCCTCGTAATGTTCGGAGCGGCGGAAATAGGGCAGAACCTGCTCGTAGGACCAGCCGCGATTGCCGAACTGCGCCCAGGTGTCATAATCGAGCGGATTGCCGCGTACATAGAGCATGCCGTTGATGGAGGACGATCCGCCCAGGGTCTTGCCGCGCGGGATCGGGATGCGCCGGCCGCGCACGTTGTCCTCGGGTTCGGTCTCGAAGCACCAGTTGTAACGGGTGTCGTTGAGCAGCTTGTTGAAGCCGACCGGGATGGAAATCCAGAAATTATTGTCCGGCGGGCCGGCTTCCAGCAGCAGCACGCGCACCGACGGGTCCTCGGTCAGCCGGTTGGCCAGCACGCAGCCGGCCGATCCGGCGCCGACGATGATATAGTCCCATTGGTCCATCTTCCCGTTTCCCCCGCGAGGCGATGACAGATTGGGGCGGAAAACCGGCGACGGCGCAAGGGGTCAGAAATGGATCGCCCGCTTGTAGGCGTCCAGCACCGCCTCGTGCATCGTTTCGCTGATGGTGGGGTGCGGGAACACCGTGTGCATGAGCTCGGCTTCGGTCGCCTCCAGCGTGCGGGCGATCGTGTAGCCCTGGATCATCTCGGTGACCTCGGCGCCGATCATATGCGCGCCGAGCAGCTCGCCGGTTTTCGCGTCGAACACGGTCTTCACCAGGCC